>JAOPWG010000518.1 GCA_025965775.1 Modestobacter sp.
CCTCACCCGGCGCTGCTGGTCCTGGCGGGACGAGGGCGGCACCGAGGTGGCGTGGTCGCGGGTGCTCGGTGCCGGGCTGGTCGCCGACCCCGACGGGCTCTGGCCGGCGCTGACGCACGTCGTGTGAGGCGGCCTGCGAGGGGCACGTCGTCCGCCGGCCGCCGGCCGGCCAGCAGGTCCATGACGGTGTCAGCCCCCGGCGGGTAGCAGGTCAGCTCGGCCGCCTCCTCCCCGATCGGGGAGTCGACGCCCGGGAGCACCGGCCGCAGGGTTCGGGATGCGGGCGCATCCGTCCTCGGCGCGCCCGTCCTCGGCGCGTCCGTAGTGGGCGGCTCGTCGCGGACCGGACCGACAGGCTGCCGCGCGGGGATCGCGACGAGAGGCCCGGGTGTCGCGGTGAGGACGGGCGAGCGGCCGGAGACCCGGGCCGGGGTGCTGTGGGGGATCCGGCGAATCTGGCCCCGGTAGGGGCGTCTGCCCAGGCCAGCGCCGTGTGACCCAGTCGAGAACTGGCTTAGCTTGCTGTCCATTGGACCGTCACCCCGGCGTAACGGGCGGCCGCGACCTTCTCGCCAGCGGCACCGGGCGGCGCCGCGGTGATGTCGGGGCGGAGCGCCCACCCCTCCCGCTGGAGGGAGTCCTCTCCACCCTCGTCGGCCGTCGCTGCCCGAGCCCGCGCGCCCGCACTGCCCGGCACGTGATCGATCAGCGAGGAGCCTCCATGACGACGTACCCGAGCATCGCCGATGCGGCAGCCGCCCTCCGAGCGGGCGAGGTGACCTCCGTCGACCTCGTCGAGGAGGCGCTGGCCAACGCGGACCGGCTCGACGGTGAGCTGGGGGTGTTCATCCGGCGCTTCCCGGAGGATGCGCGTGCCGCCGCCCAGCAGGCGGACGCGGAGCTGGCCGCGGGACAGGACCGCGGTCCGCTGCACGGCATCCCACTCGGGGTCAAGGACATCATCGCGACCGTGGAGGCGCCGGCGACGGCGCAGAGCCTGGTGCTCGACCCCGGGTGGTCGACCCCGGAAGGGGACGCCCCCGTCGTGGCGCGGCTGCGGGCCGCCGGCGGGATCGTGGTCGGGAAGACCTCCACGTACGAGTACGCGATCGGCTTCCCGGACCCGGAGAAGCCCTTCCCGATCCCGCGCAACCCGTGGAACGTCGAGCACAGCCCCGGCGGGTCCAGCTCGGGCACCGGTGCCGGGCTCCCGGCCGGGATGTTCCTCGGTGGGCTGGGCACCGACACCGGTGGCAGCATCCGGATACCCGCCGCCTACGACGGCATCACCGGCCTCAAGGCGACGTTCGGCCGTGTTCCCAAGTCCGGGTGCGTGCCGCTCGCATACACCCTCGACCACATCGGCCCGATGACCCGCAGCGCCCGGGACTGCGCGCTCATGCTGGGGGTGCTCGCGGGTCACGACGTCACCGACCCGTACTCCAGCCAGCGGCCCGTCGACGACTACGCCGCGGCGCTCACCGGGGACCTGACCGGACTCCGCATCGGGATCGACAGTCTCGAGCGGACCGGTGACGTCGCCGACCCGGGTCTGCCGGGCGTCATCGCCGAGGCGCGGGCCGTGCTGGTCGCCGCTGGCGCCGAGGTGGTGGACGTCCAGCTGCCGCTGTACGAGGAACTCGTCACCGCCCAGCTGATCACCATGGCCGCGGAGGCGGCCACGTACCACATGCCGGACCTGCTGACCCGCTGGCATGACTACGGACGTGGCGCCCGTGCCTTCATCGGCGGTGGGGTGGCCTACAGCGCGACCGACTACGTCCAGGCGCAGCGCGTCCGCCGGGTCGGACAGCAGGCCGTCGCCCAGCTCTTCACCCGGGTGGACCTGGTCGTGACGCCCACCAGCAGCACCGGTGCGTTCGCGCTCGCCGACACCAAGCCCACCCGCATGTTCGAGGTCATGCGCGGGCTGCACACCCAGTACTGGAACTCGGTGGGCAACCCGTCGCTGTCCGTGCCGTGGGGGTTCACCGCCACCGGGCTGCCGCTCGGCATGCAGATCACCGGCCGTCCCTTCGACGAGGCCACCGTGCTCCGAGCCGGGGACGCCTACCAGCAGCGCACCGACTGGCATCTCCGCCAGTCCCCGCTCGTCCAGACCGTCGCCGCCTGACCGGCGCTCACCCGTTCCGAACGCTTCCTGGAGGACGACGTGACAGACCCAGCAGCAGCAATTGCCCAGCTCATCGCCCTCGCCGGGATCACGCCCGACGAGGACGAGTTGCAGGCCATGGTCGACGCCCTGCCCGTGCAGCGGGAGGCGGTGGCCGCGCTCTACCGGGTGCCCGGCGTCCGTTACGAGGTGCCCTGCCTCACCTGGAACGCCATCCCCTGACCTTCAGATCATCGGCCGCCGCTTCACCGAGGACCTCGTCCACCAGGCGGGGTTCGCCTCCGAGGCGGCCTGGCCCACCCGGGGAGGCGCCCGGTCCCCGCAGCAGCTGATCCACGTTCACGGCCACGGATGCACGAGGAATGGATCGGGACCGCAATGTCGGCGTGGATGGGACTGGGCAACATCGTCGTGAAACACGCCGTAACTCGAAAGTACTCCACAGGGAACTGCAGAGAAATCAGCCGCCCACACACTGTGCGCATGAACCGCGTGGAGCCGCTCCCCGCTCGACGGCGTCGGCTCGGCGACGTGGTTCGAATGCGGGACCTCCTTCGTTCCGAAATACTCGACGGCTGCTGGGAGACGGGTCTGCTGCCGAGTGAATCAGAACTGATGCTGCGGTATGCGACCGGCCGGAACGTGACGCGTGACGCGCTCGATCTGCTCAAGGTCGAAGGCCTGGTGGAGAGGATCCAGGGCTCCGGGACCTTCATCGTCAACGGGAAGTCCCGTCACCGGTTCGACCGCGTGCACTCGCTGCACGACTCGCAGAGCGCGCCACGGCGGCTGGAGGCCCGCTTCATCACGGTGACCTCGGTGGATGCGCCCGGCCCCGTGGCGATGCAACTGGGTCTCGCCGGGGGTTCGCGATGCACGCTGCTCGAGTTCGTCACCACCGTCGAGGGCTCGCCGGTCTCCATGACCACCAGTTACATGCGCCCGGACGTCGGGTCGCTGATCGGCGAACAAGACTTCTCCGGCGACTTCTACCAGCTCCTGGAATCCCTCGGTATTCGGGTTGCCTTTGCCGAACAATCCGTTGAGGCGGTCGCCGCCGAGAGCAGTTCTGCGCATTACCTCGATATTGCCGTCGGAGCACCCGTGCTGCTCTTCCGTCGTCGACTCGTGGGCAACGACGGTGCCGTTGTCGAAGTGGGGTTCGTCCGCTTTCGCGGCGACCGGATAAGTCTCGACGTCCGCTTGCCGCGGACGAAAGGGGAGGGAATACGTTGATCTCGTTCCTGCTCCGCCGGCTGCTCGCAGCGGTGCCGATCCTCATCGGCGTGTCCATCGTCGTGTTCATCACCATCAAGATCATCCCCGGGGACCCGGTGGCGAGCCTCCTCGGGCCGACCAGCACCCCCGAGGCCCGCGCGGCGCTCGAGTCCCGCCTCGGGCTCGACCAGCCACTGCCGGTCCAGTACCTGCAGTGGGTCTGGCACCTGCTGCAGGGCGACCTGGGGACGTCGATCTCCAAGCAGACCCAGGTCCTGGGCCTGGTGCTGGACGCCTTCTGGAACACGCTCATCCTCACGGCCTTCGCCGCGATCCTCGCTTTCGCGATGGGCATCGCCCTGGGCGCGGTGGCTGCGCTGCGCCGGGGCAAGGCGGTTGCCGCCCTCGGCAACGCGATCGCGCTGATCTCCATCTCGCTGCCGCAGTACTCCGTGGGTCTGCTGCTCATCATCTACATCGCCACCGGCACCGGTCTGCTCCCGACCGCCGGCATGTACGACGCCATCGGCGGGGGCGGTTGGGGCGATCTGTTCCGGCACATCATCCTGCCGGGCGTCACGGCGGCACTGGTCCCCGCCGGGATCATCGCGCGAATGTTCCGGACCACGGTCATCGACGTCATGAGCATGGACTTCATCGACGCGCTCCGCGCCCGGGGCATGTCGGAGCGGCGGATCCTGCTGCACGCCTTCCACAACACCACGCCGACCCTGCTCACCATCGCCGGCCTGCAGCTCGGCTACCTGCTCGGCGGCGTCGTCTTCGTCGAGACCGTCTTCAGCTGGCCGGGCATCGGCCTCCTGGTCTTCCAGTCGATCGCCCAACGTGACCTGCCGGTGATCCAGGCCGGCGTCATCGTCTCGGCCCTCGCCTTCGTCGTCATCAACCTCGTCGTGGACGCCCTCCACGCCACCATCGACCCGCGCATGCGGGCCCATTCCTGACCCGCGGAAGGACAACCGTCATGGCAACCATGGACGTGGCCGTCGCCCCCCGGTTACGGCGCCGGGCGCGGACCTCCGGCACCCGTCGTCGCCTGCCGCTCCCGTCGAAGATCGCGGCCGCCGTCATCGCCCTGCTGCTGCTCGCCGCGGTCTTCGCGCCGCTGCTGACCTCGCAGTCACCCACCGTCGGCGTCCTGGGCGACCGGCTGCTCGCCCCGGGCTCCAGCGGCCACCTCCTCGGCACCGACGGACAGGGGCGGGACATCTTCACCCGGCTGGTGTACGGCGCGAGGCCCTCGCTGTTGACCGGGATGATCCCGGTGGCGGTGGCCGGTCTGATCGGCACCGCCTTCGGGCTGATCGCCGGCCTCGGGAAGCCTCTGCTGCACAGCTCCGTGATGCGGTTCCTTGACGTGTTCTACGCCTTCCCGGCCGTTCTCCTGGCGATCGCCATCGCGGCGGCGCTGGGTTCCGGGTCCTCCAACGCGATCATCGCGCTGTCGGTCATCCTCATCCCGCCGATCGCCCGCGTCTCCGAGGCGGAGACCGGGCGCCTGCGGAACGCCGACTTCATGGAGGCGGCCCGGGCGAGTGGCTCGTCCTGGTCCGCCCTGGCCTTCCGGCAGGTGCTGCCGAACATCGCGCCGGCCGTCGTCGTGTACTGCACCGCGCTGATCGGCTTGTCGATCGTCTACTCCGCCGGCCTGTCCTACCTCGGCCTCGGCATCGCCCCACCGACCGCCGAGTGGGGACTGATGATCAGCGACCTCCAGCAGTACATGTTCACCACGCCGTCGCTGTTGATCGCACCGGCCCTGGCGATCGTCGTGGCCTCGGTGGCCTTCAACGTGCTCGGCGACGGGCTGGGCAACTACCTCAACGTCCGATCGGAGATTGCGTGAAGCGCGGGATGCTCCTGACCGACAACAGGCCTGTCACCAGCGGGGGCACCTCGCCGGCGGTGCCGGACCAGCCGAGCCCGCAGACGTCGGGGCGGGGCACCCTGATGGTCAGGGAGCTCAGCACGACCTTCAGGTCGAGCGGCCGGGAGATCCGCGCCGTGCGCTCGGTCTCCTTCGAGGTCCACCCGGGCAGGACGCTGGTCCTGCTGGGGGAGAGCGGCAGCGGGAAGTCGGTCACCGCCCGGGCGTTGATGCGGCTGCACGGACCCCGGGCGGTGATCCAGGGCGACGTCACGCTGGGTGAGGTCGACCTGCTGGGTGTCGACGACGCCACCATGCGGGGCATCCGCGGTGCCCGCGTGGCCCTCGTCCCGCAGGACCCCAGCGCGGCCCTGGACCCGCTGCGGCGGGTCGGCGGGCAGATCACCGAAGTGCTGCGGCTGCACGACGTCGTCCCGGACAAGGCTGCGGCCCGGACCCGGGCCATCGAACTGCTCGGGCAGGTGGGCATCCCGGACCCGGAACGCGCGTTCCGTTCCTACCCGCACGAGCTGTCCGGCGGTATGCGGCAGCGGGTGGTGATCGCGATGGGGATCAGCTGCGATCCGGAGGTCATCATCGCGGACGAGCCGACCACGGCCCTCGACGTCACGGTGCAGGCGCAGATCCTCGACCTGTTCGCCGAGCTGCAGCGGCGCCTGGACACGGCGCTGCTGATGGTCACGCACGACGTCGGCGTCGCCGCCGACATCGCCGACGAGGTCGCGGTGATGTACGCGGGCAGCATCGTCGAGACCGGTCCGGCCCGCGAGGTGCTCGAGCGGCCCCGGCACCCGTACACCCAGGCGCTCCTCGCCGCGATACCGACGCCGGACGTCGCTCGCGGCGAGCTGGTGGCCATCGCCGGCTCCCCGCCGATGGCCGGGGAGGACTTCCCCGGCTGCGCCTTCGCAGGCCGCTGTCCGTTCGTCCAGGACAGCTGCCGGACGTCCCCGCCGCCGCTGGTCGTGGTGGAGTCGGGGCACCTCGCCGCCTGTCCCGTCATCAACCCGGTGACGGCGACCACGCCTGTCGTCGGCCCGAGCACGGAGAGCACCCGATGAACGACGTCCTCCTCGACGCGGTCGGCCTGAACAAGACCTTCGGCAACGGCGTCAAGGCAGTGCACAACGTGAGCATGACCGTCCGCCGCGGCGAGACGGTCGGTCTGGTGGGCGAGTCCGGGTGCGGCAAGTCCACCACCGCGAAGATGCTGTTGCGGCTGCTGACCCCCGACTCCGGCCAGCTGCGGTTCGACGGGCAGGACCTGATGAGTGCTCGCGGCAGCAAGCTGCGCAGGCTGCGCAAGGAGCTGCAGGTGGTCCCGCAGAACCCGCAGACCTCGCTGAACCCGCGCCTGACCGTCCGGCAGTCGGTCGAGTTCAACCTCCGGGCTCATTCCTTTCCCAGGTCGGAGTGGTCGCAGCGGGTCAGCAACCTGCTGGACCGGGTCGGCCTCACCGCCCGGCACGGTGACTCCTACCCGCACGAGATGTCCGGCGGGCAGCTGCAGCGCGCAGCCATCGCGCGGGCGCTGGCGACCGAGCCCAAGCTCGTCATCTGCGACGAGGCCGTCTCCGCGCTGGACAAGTCCGTGCAGGCGCAGGTGCTGAACCTGCTGGCCGAGCTGCAGCGCGAACTCGGGGTGGCCTACCTGTTCATCTCCCACGACCTGTCGGTGGTCGAGCACATCAGCGACCGCGTGGTCGTGATGTACCTGGGCCGGGTCGTGGAGGAGGGGCCGGCGAGGTCGGTGTGGGCGGCGCCGTCGCATCCGTACACGTCCACGCTGCTGTCCGCGTCACCGGGCACCGGGCGCTCCCGCATCGTGCTGGAGGGCGACCCGCCCAACCCGGCGAACCCGCCCACGGGGTGCGTGTTCCACACCCGCTGCCCCGTGGCCTTCGACCGGTGCCCGGTCGAGGCGCCGTCGCTGCGGACCGTGGGCCGCCAGCACAACAGTGCCTGCCTGCTCACCTCCCCGGAGCGGCCGGTGGCGATGCCCGTCGTGACGGCCATGAGCTGACCCGCCCGACCGCCCTCCCCACCCCCTCGCAAGCCCCTCGAAAGGAAACTGATGCTCAGGACCCTGCGGTCCAGACTCCGTCTGGTCCTCCCCGCTACCGCGGCGCTCGCGCTGGTGACGGCGTGCGCGCCGAGCGCCGGCGGAGGTGGCAGCGGCTCCGGCGGCGGAGCGAACACCTTGGTCATCGGCATGACGGCCTCGGACATCCCGCTCCTCGACACCGGCCTGTCGCAGAACCAGGGCTACGAAGGCATCCGCTTCGTGGGCAACCAGCTCTACGACGGCCTGACCAAGTTCGACCTCCAGCAGGGCGACGAGATCCCCAAGGTCATCCCCGACCTGGCGACCGACTGGCAGGTGGACGCCGCGGGCACGACGTGGACCTTCCACCTCCGCGAGGGCGTCACGTTCCACGACGGCACGCCGTGGAACGCCGATGCCGCGATCTTCAACTTCGACCGGACCATCAACAAGAGCAGCCCGGACTTCTACCCCGAGCTCAATGCACAGGCCGGGCTCAGCGTCGCGGGGATCGTGTCGGCCACGAAGGTCGACGACATGACGGTCGCGATCGCCACCGACGGGCCGCTGTCCTACCTCCCCTCCAACCTGACCACTGTCTTCTTCGGGTCGCCCACGGCGATCAAGGAGGGTGGTAACGAAGCCTTCGGTCAGAAGCCGGTCGGGACCGGGCCCTTCGTGTTCGAGAGCTACGAGCGGGGCCAGCAGCTCGCGCTGACGGCCAACAAGGACTACTGGGCCGGCAAGCCGAAGGTGGACAAGGTCGTGCTGCGGCCGATCCCTGATCCCACCGCCCGGGTCGCGGCACTGCGTGCCGGTCAGGTGAACTGGATCGAGGTGCCGCCGCCGGACGACATCTCGCAGTTGGAGGGCGACGGCTACCAGGTCCTGACCAACAGCTACGACCACTCGTGGCCCTGGGTGTTCGACGTGTCGAAGGCGCCGTGGAACGACGTGCGGGTACGCCAGGCGGCCAACTACGCGATCAACCGCCAGTCGCTCATCGACAACGTGCTGCAGGGCACCGCCGACCCGGCTGGGCAGGTCGCTCCCAAGGCCAACGCCGGTTACGACGCGGCGAACGACGTCTACAGCTACGACCCGGACAAGGCCAGGCAACTGCTGGCCGAGGCCGGCTACGCCGGCGGGTTCAGCACGACGCTCTCCTACCCGACCAGCGGCAGCGGCAACATGCTGCCCACCCCGATGAACGAGGCGCTGCAGGCTGACCTCGCAGCCGTCGGCATCAAGGTGGAACTGCAGCCGGTCGAGTGGGCGTCGATGCTGACCGACTTCTTCCAGGCCCAGATCCCCGGTGGCGCCGATGCCATCAACATCAGCCTGTCGATGCAGCAGGAGGGCTTCTGGAACACCTGGTTCGGCACCAACAGCAGCAGCAACGCGGGCAAGTACTCCAACCCGGCGGTCGACGCCCTGCTCACCCAGGCGAAGGGCGAGTTCGACGACACCGCACGTGCCGCGATCTACGCCCAGGTCAGCAAGCTCCTCAGCGATGACGCGGCCTGGCTGACGGTGGTCAACGACCGCAACCCCCGGGTGCTGGCGGCCAACGTGCACGGCTTCATCCAGCCCAAGAGCTGGTTCGCCGACCTCACCACGGTGTCGGTCGGGTAGCCCGGTGACCGGGGTGGGGGTGCGACACGCCCCCACCCCGGCCCGGCACCACCCCAGTTGCCCGATCGACCCGAAGGGGGGTCCGCCCCGCCGTGCCCAGCGACGTCCGTTCCCTCGGCCCCCGCTCCACCGCCGCGGCGGTGCGCCCGCCCACCGCCCACCGGCTGCACCTGGTCGTCGCGGTCGCCGGCATCGCCTTCGGCCTCACCGCCCCGCTCACCGCCGTGTTCGCCGTCCACTTCGGCGCCACCGCGCTGCTGGCCGGGCTCGCGGTGTCCTCCCTCTCCTTCGCGGTCCTGCTCCTCGACACGCTGGGCACGCGGTGGCTGCCCCGGCTGGAGCCCCGCCGCACGCTGTCGATCGCCCTGCTGGTCTTCGGGGCCGGCTCCCTCGTCAGCGCGATCGCCCCCAACCTGGCCGTGATGATCCTGGCCCGCGTCGGCCAGGGGCTCGGTGCCGCCCTGTTCACGGCGGTGGGTCCGCAACTCGCCGTCCGGATCGCCGCGGCCGGTACGGAGGGACAGGCGCTAGGCCGGTTCAATGCGGCCTGGTTCCTGGGCATCGCCCTCGGGCCGCTCCTCGGCGGCGCCCTGGCCGGCGTCGGTGCCGGCGGGACCGGGCTGCGCCTGGCGTTCGCGGTCTGCGCGGCGGTGAGCGTCGTCGGCGCGGTGGTCGTGCTCCTCCTGCTGCCGGCCATGCCCACCGGGCTGCGCCCGCGACTCTCGCTGCCCCGCTTCCCCGACCTGGCCGCACCCCGGCCGGTGCTCGCGCTGGGCATCGGTGGCGTGGGGCAGTCGCTGCGCAGCGGCGTGGCGATGACCCTGCTGCCCTTGATCGGTGCCCAGCAGCTGGAGCTCAGCGGCCTCGCCCTCGGTGGCGTGCTGTCCGTGCTCGCCCTGTGCGACGTCGCGGCGATGTTCGTCGGCGGCCAGCTGTCCGACCGGATCGGGCGACTGCCGGTGCTGGTCGGGTCGCTGGGCGCCGGCGTCGTCGGCGCCGTCATCGGTTGCCTGGCCCTGGCGACCGACTCCGCCGGGTTGTTCGTGGTCGCCTGCGCCTTCCTCGGCACCGCCGTGGGTGCCGCCTGGGTGCTCCCGATGGCGTCGGTCGTCGATCTGGCGGCCCGGCCGGAGTCCGGGCTGGCGGCCTACCGGATCGCGGCCGACCTCGGTATGGGTGCCGGCGGTGTGGCGGCCGGTGCCGGGGTGGGTGCCTGGGGTCCCGGGGGTGCTCTTCTCGCCTGCGCCGTCGTCCTGGTCGGCCTGGCCGCCTCCGCCGCCGTCCTCCGCGAGACCTGCCCGGGCGGGGTCGCCCGGGCGTCCACCGGACTGTCCGCCGAACCGCTGGAGCCCGCGGTCGGTTCCATGCGCGTCCCCAGCAGGGCCGACCGCCTGCCCTGAGTCCTGCACCGACCCACGTCAACCGAAGGAGAGCCCATGAACGAACGGTTCGCATCCGACACCGCCGAGCTCTACAACAAGATCGCCGCCGACCAGGGACTCGGCTTCGAGCTGGAGCGGTTCTCGGCGGCGGCGGCCACCCACGAGGGCCTGCGGGAGGCGCTGACGCGGCTCCGTGAGGTCCCGCTGTCCTTCCTCGAGCCGGTGTACGAGCCGGCGAGCGCCCTGAGCTGGATCGAGAACGGAGGGACCAGCGCATGAGTGACATGGCCGATCTCACCGCCAGTGAGCTGCTGGGGCTCTTCGCCTCCGGAGCTGTCTCACCGGTGGACGCGGTCCAGGCGTGCACGGAGCGCATCAGTGCCGTCGACGACCAGCTCAACGCGGTGCTGGTGCTGCTGGCCGACGACGCGCTGGCCCAGGCGCGGGAGAGCGAGCAGCGCTGGGTGGACGGGACCGCCCGGCCCCTGGAGGGCGTTCCGTACGGGCTCAAGGACATCATCGCGACCGCCGGCGTGCTGACGACCGGCGGGTCGGCGCTGTACCGGGCCAACGTCCCGGACACCGACGCGGCCCTGGCCGCACGGCTTGCCGGAGCCGGCGGCATCCGGCTGGCCAAGCTGCACACGTTCGAGTTCGCCTGTGGCGGTGCGGACAACCGGACGTTCGGGATGTGCCGCAACCCGTGGGACACGTCCCGGACCACCGGCGGGTCGTCGTCCGGTTCCGGGGCCGCGGTGGCCGCGGGGGAGGTGCCGCTGGCCATCGGCACCGACACCGGCGGCTCCATCCGCATCCCGGCCGCGTACTGCGGCATCACGGGCCTCAAGCCGACGTTCGGTCGCGTCCCCCGGCACGGTGTGATGGGCCTGTCGTGGACGCTGGACCACGCCGGTCCGATGACCCGGTCCGTGGCCGATGCGGCGCTGATGCTGGGGGTCATCGCCGGTCGGGACGCCCGCGACCCGACGTCCTCGGGGCGGCCTGTCCCGGACTACGCGCCCGCTCTCACGGCCTCGGCCGAGGGCATGGTAATCGGGCGGCCACGCGGCTGGTTCGAGGACAAGCTGCAGCCGGAGGTGGCCGAGGCGTTCGAGCGGGCGGTCGGTGAGATGGTCGCCGCCGGCGTGCGGGTGGTGGACGTCGACCTCCCGGACGTCGACCTCTGGGACGTCGCCGGGTGGAGCGTCATGTACCCGGAGGCGCTGTCGCTGCACGGCGGGCACATGCACGACGTGGAGAACCGCGACGCCATGGGCGCCGGCATGCTCGCCACCGCCCCCTACGTCCACGCGTCGGACTACCTGCGCGGTCTGCGGTACCGGCGGGTCGCCCAGGGGCAGCTGGAGACGGCGATGCAGGGCGTCGCCGCGCTGGTCACCCCCGGCGCCATCTCCGTCGCCCCGCCGCTCGGTGACATCTCCTCCACCGACGACAGCGCCGGCTGGCTGCTGGACGCCACCCGCCCGTCGATGCCGTTCAACTACACCGGCAACCCGGCGCTGTGCCTGCCGGCCGGTCTGGTGGACGGGCTCCCGGTCAGCCTGCAGCTGGTCGCGCGTCCGCACGACGAGGCGTCGCTGTTCACCCTGGGTGCCGCCTACCAGTCAGCGACCGACCACCACACCACCCGCCCGGCCCTGCTCGCGGCCGTCTGAGTCCGGAGAGCCATGTCCACCACCACCGCGGTCACCGCGGAACCGTTCTCGCTCGCCGGTGACGGCCTGCCGCTGACGATCTCCATGGCCGCCGAGGCGCTTCGGTCCGGTTCGCTCACGTCGGTCGAACTCGTGCAGAAGACCATCGCCCGTGCCGACCGGCTGGACACAGCACTCGGCACCTATCTCGCCCGGACCGACCAGACGGCGCTGGAGGCGGCCGCCCGCGCGGACGCCGAGCTCGCCGCCGGCCACGACCGGGGGCCGCTGCACGGCATCCCGCTCGGCATCAAGGACATCATCGCCACCGACGAGGCGCCGACCACCGCGCAGAGCCTGATCCTGGACCCGGCGTTCGGGGAGAAGGGCGACGCCGTGGTCATCCGGCGGCTGAAGGCGGCCGGCGTGGTCATCACCGGTAAGACCACCACGATGGAGTACGCGACCGGCTGCCCCGATCCGGACAAGCCCTTCCCGATCCCGCGCAACCCGTTCAACCTGGACGCCTGGCCGGGTGGGTCGAGCTCGGGCACCGGCAGCGGCGTCGCCGCCGGGTTGTTCCTCGGCGGCCTGGGCACCGACACCGGCGGCAGTGTCCGGATGCCGGCGGCGTGGTGCGGCATCAGCGGGTTGAAGCAGACCTTCGGCCGGGTGCCCAAGTCCGGCTGCGTGCCGCTCGGCTTCAGCTACGACCACATCGGCCCGATGACCCGCAGCGCCCGCGACTGCGCCGCCATGCTCCAGGTGATGGCCGGCCACGACGAGAGCGACGCCTGCAGCGTCGACGTCCCGGTGGACGACTACCTGGGCGCGCTGACCGGCTCGGTCGAGGGGCTGCGGGTCGGCGTCGACGTGTCGGTTTTCGACCACCCGGGCCTGGACCCCGACACCGCCGCCCTCCTGCGGTCGGCGGTGGACGTCTTCACCGCCCTCGGCGCGACGGTCGTGGAGACGGTCCTGCCCTGGCAGGAGGAGCTCACGACCGCGGTGCTGGCTTCCTCGGCGGAGGCCCTGGCCTACCACCGCGGGGACCTCCGGACGCGGTGGGAGGACTACGGGGCCTCGACGAGGATGGCGATCGGCCGGGCGGCGCTGACGACCGCCGCGGACTTCGTACAGGCCCAGCGCGTGCGCCGGGTCGGGGTCAAGGCGATGGCCGAGTTGTTCAGCACGGTGGACGTGGTCCTCACCCCGACCTGCTACACAGACGCCCCGGACCTGGCGACGCTGGACTGGGCCACGATGTTCCGCATGATCAACACGCCCTACTGGAACGCGGTGGGCAACCCGGCGATCTCGGTCCCCATGGGTCTCACGGGCAAGGGGCTGCCGGTGGGGCTGCAGATCGCCGGCCGGCCGTTCGACGAGACCACCGTGCTCCGGGCGGCGGACGCCTTCCAGCAGCGGACCGGCCACCACCTCCAGGAGTCCCCGGTCGTTCTGAAGGAGTTGTCGGCATGATCGCCGTCGAGACCACGGTGCAGGCGCTCCTCCAGGCCGCCGGACTCGTCCCGTCTCCCGAGGAGCTGGCCGGGCTGGTGGCGGGCTACCCCGCTCATCGGGCCGCGCTCGACGCGCTCTACGCGGTGCCGATGGACAAGGAGGAGGAACCGCAGACGGTCTTCTCCCCGCTGCCCTGACCCTGCCACCCGGCTCACGCGCCACGCCGGCTCACACCATCCGACCCGCACCAGGAGGAACCACTGTGTCCACCCAGTCCCGTGAACTCGTCGGGGAGGCGCTGCAGGTCGTGGCGCGCCACGCGCGGCTCGACCTGTCGCCCGAGCGGCTCGAGGCCGTCGCGCCGATGATCACCTCGATCGGCGCGTTGTTCGACGCGCTGGACGCCGTGCCGCTGGGCGAGACGCCCCCCGCCACCGCCTTCGACGCGCGCTGGGAGTGAGCGCGGAGCCCTACCGGCTCCGCACGCTGCGCCGGCAGGGCCGGGGGCCGTCCTCCGGTCCGCTGCCGGCCGCCGCCGGTCCGTCGCTCCGTGCCTGACAGCCGCACTCGCTGTTCGACCGCGCCACCGCGCCACCCGCCGAGGCGGCGACCGCAGCCTCGTCCCCCCGTCCGCCAGGAGACCTGACCGTGGAACCGTTCGAACTGTCGCTGATGGCCGCGGCCGAGGAGATCTCCGCCGGGCGGCTGTCGCCCGTGGAGCTCACCGAGTCCGTGCTCGGCCGGATCGAGGCGACCGAGGGGGCGCTGGGCGCGTACGCGCACGTGACCCCGGAGCTCGCCCGCAAGGCCGCGGCGCACGCCGAGCAGGAGATCGCCGCCGGCCGTCATCGCGGCCCGCTGCACGGCATCCCGCTGGGGGTCAAGGACCTCTACGACACCGCCGGGGTGCCGTCGACATCGAGCTCGAAGGTGCGCGCCGGGCGCGTGCCGGACACCGACTCGGTCGCCGTCGAGAAACTGCTGGCCGCCGGGATGGTGATGGTCGGCAAGACGCACACGCACGAGTTCGCCTTCGGCGGGATCACCCCGACGACGCGCAACCCCTGGGACACCGGGCGGATCCCCGGCGGGTCCAGCGGTGGCTCGGGCGCGGCGGTGGCGTCGGGGACCTGCATGGTCGGGATGGGCAGTGACACCGCCGGCTCCATCCGCATCCCGGCCGCCCTGTGCGGCACGGTCGGGCTGAAGCCGACCTACGGTCGGGCGTCCCGCCGCGGCGTCGCGTCGCTGTCCTGGTCGCTGGACCACGTCGGCCCGCTGACCCGCAATGTGCCGGACTGCGCGCTGGTGCTCAACGCGATCGCCGGCTACGACCGGCTGGACCCCGCGACCGTCGACGTCCCGGTGCCGGACTACACCGACGGCCTGGACGACGGCATCGCCGGGCTGAGGGTGGGGGTGCCCACCAACTACTTCTTCGAGCACGTGCACCCCGACGTCGAACGGTCGGTGCGCGCGGCGATCACCGTGCTGGAGGGGCTGGGCGCGGAGCTGCGGGAGGTGACCGTCCCGTACGCGGACCAGGTCCTGGCCGCCGAGTGGGCGATCATCATGCCGGAGGCCAGCTCCTACCATCAGCGGACGCTGCGCGAGGTGCCCGGCCTGTACCTGGAGGGCACCCGGGTGTCGTTGGAGGCGGGCGAGCTGGTGCTGGCGACCGACTACATCAAGGCGCTGCGCCTCCGGACGCTGATGCAGCAGGGCTGGGCGGTCATGTTCGACGACATCGACGTGCTGGTGACGCCGGGCATGCCCTTCGCGGCGCCGGAGGTGGGGGCCACCGGGACGACCTGGTCCGACGGCGTCACCGAGCCGATCACGCCGGCGCTCATCCGGCTGACCTCGCCGGGCAACCTGACCGGGCAGCCGGTGCTGTCGCTGCCGGTCGGGTTCGACGGCGCCGGGCTGCCCCTGGGCATGCAGGTGACCGGACGTCCCTTCGACGAGGCGACCGTGCTGCGGGTGGGGATGGCCTACGAGCGGGCGTCCGAGCACGTCGGGAAGATCGCGCCGCTGGTCTGAGGCGGTGGGTCGGCCGATGATTCCGGCAGCGCCGGCCGGTCTCACTGGCATGACCTCGACGACCCCCGACCTCGCGCCGCAGGCCGCAACGGTGACCCGGCTGGTGGCCGGCGTCCGCGACGACCAGCTGACCGACCCGACCCCGTGCGCCGACACCCCGGTGGCCGGGCTGCTCGACCACCTGGTCGGGCTGACCCTGGCGTTCCGGATGGCGGCGGAGAAGACGCCGCTGCCCGGTGCGCCGTCCGCCTCGGCCGACCACCTGCCGGCCGACTGGCGGGAGCGGTTGCCGCGCCAGCTCGACGAGCTGGTCACCGCATGGCGGGTGCCGGCGGCGTGGGAGGGGCAGGCTGCGGCCGGCGGCGCGGAGCTCCCCGCCGCCGCCATGGGCATGGTCGCGCTCAACGAGGTGGTGGTGCACGGCTGGGACCTCGCCGTCGCCACCGGGCAGCCCTACGAGGTGGACGACGACGGCGCGCGGGCCTGCCTGCGGTTCGCCGTGGACTTCGCCCGCGGCGCTCCCGAGGCGCGCGACGCGATGTACGCCCCGGTCGTGCCCGTGCCCGAGGACGCCCCGGTGCTCGACCGGCTGCTCGGCCAGACCGGCCGCGACCCGTCCTGGCGGCCCTGACCGGTCACGGCACGCCGCCGGTGGCCGGCACCTCCGTCGCGGCCGCAGGCGACGCGTGGCGGGCCGCCCGGTCATCGGCGTGGAACCGTCGCCACTCCTCGGTGGCCCGGCCCAGCGCGACGGCGTGGGTCAGCCGCAGGCTGCCGGTCAGCCACAGCAGGACGTCGTGCAGCCGGAGCCGGGTCAGCGGCGTGCCGGCGCCGCCGTCCAGCAGCGCGGCGGCGGCTGCCTCGAGGGCGGCGAAGGCCGCAGCGTTGGCGCGCAGCTCGCGGTGCACGACGGCCTCCACCCCGCTGTCGCCCTCGACCACGTGCGGCCACAGCTGCGGCCGGGTGGTGTGGTCCACGTGCGGCACGAGCTCGGGGTGGCGGTGGTGCAGCGCCGCGGTGATCAGGTCGGGCCGCACGCCCTCGGTGCTCTCGGCGTGCAGCCGGATGGCGCGCAGCGCCGCACCCACGGTTCCGGGTTCGGCGAGTACCGAGAACTCCTCGGTGGGCAGCTCCCAGAACGCCCGGCCGGCGGCCCGGGCGGAGGTGGCGTCGGCGAGCGGGCGGACGTCGTCCAGGGCGGCGCGGAGCGCGGTCCAGCCGGCGGGGTCCAGCCGCCCGTGCAGTCCCTCGGCGGCCAGCACGTCGGCGTCCCCCAGCGGGTCGTCGCTCACCGGTTGGCGGTCGAACCGCTCGTAGCCGAACGCGAGCACCGAGAACCAGCGGCCCTGCGGGTGGTCGGGGGTGCGGAAGCGCAGCGGGCGGCGCCCCCGGGCGTAGCCGAGGACGGCGGCCAGCGCGGTGTCCCAGGGGACCGGGTCGGGGCCGACGCTGGGCAGGTCGAAGGACGGCGGGTCCTGGACGGTGGACGTGCTGACGACGTTGGCTTCACGGGTGCCCGCATCGCCCATGACCGCACCCCTTCCTGTCGAGTGCCCGTCGGACCGCGGCGATCCCGGCCGCCACCGGCCGCCACCGGCCGCCACCGGCCGCACCCGTGATGGTCCTCTCCCACCCTGCCCGCCGTGCAGTGACCCGCTGCCGGCCGAGCCGACCGGGACCGACGCTCAGCCGGACCGCGGGACGGTGGTCGAGGCCCGGACCACCAGCTCGACCGGCAGCGGGGCGTCCGGCGGCCCGGCGGCGTCCGGGTCGCCGTTGCGGCGGTCGTCGGAGGCGGCGATCCGGGCCAGCAGCACGGCGATCGCCCGCTCGCCCACCGCGTCGGCCGGCAGCCGGATGGTGGTCAGCTCCGGGCTGACGTAGCGGGACAGTGGAACGTCGCCGAACCCGGTGACCGACAGGTCCTCGGGAACCCGCACGCCGCGCTGCCGGCCGGCCCGGATCAGCGCGGCGGCCAACAGGTCGTCGTCGCAGACCACCGCGGTGGCCGTGCCCAGGGCCGCCAGCAACCGGTCGGCCACCCGGGTCGCCCCGTCCAGGTCGAACGTGGAGGCGGGGGAAGCCGGTGCCAGGTGTCCGCCCAGCCGGGCGATGGTGTCGGCGAAGGCCGCGCGCCGACGGCGGAAGGTGTCCCGGGGATAGGCCGCACCGAAGTGCACGAACCGCTGGTGCCCGAGCCCGGCCAGGTGCCCGACGGCGAGCTCGGCGCCTCCCTCGACGTCCAGGTCGACCAGCCCGGCTCCCGCCGAGCGGGTCTCCACGAGCACCAGCGAGTCCAGCGCGTCGGACAGCGATGCCAGCTCGCTGCGGGTGGGGGCGTAGACGATCGCGCCGTCCAGCTGCCGGCCGCGGATCATCCGTACCAGCCGGTCGGCCCACGACCGTTCCCCGGAGCTGTCCAGCAGGGTGACGGTGTAGCCGTTGTGGTGCGCGACCCGCTGGGCGGCCAGCAGCACCCGGGCGAAGTAGGGCTGGTCGACGTTGGGCACCGCCAGGGCCACCGCGTCGGCCCGGCCGGTCTTGAGCTGCCGGGCATTCGCGTTGAGCTGGTAGCCCAGGGCGCGCACGCTCTGCCGGATCCGCTCCGCGGTGGCCGGGGAGACCCGGCCGGCGTCCTTGCCGGAGAGCACCAGCGACACCGAGGACTGGGAGACCCCGGCGTGCCGGGCCACGTCGAAGCTGGTCACCGCGGCGGTGCGGCTGTCCTCGCGCATGGCGCAGCCCCCTCCTGCGCCGTCGTGATGCGGGTCGCAACACGACCTTAACCGCTTCGAACGGCTCGGGTCCTTGACCCGGTTCCCCGGTGGTCCCTACTGTGCGCCCCAAGTCGTCATTCGTATGACCACCGGTTCTGGCCACGGCCTGCTCTCGAGCGAGGCGCCGTCGTCCGGGCCCACCGTCCGCCGCGCCCCCGGGCGCGGCGCCCACTTGGAGAGGACCGATCGGCATGCGCATGCGCACAGCGCTCGTCACCGGAATCGCACTGGTCACAGTCGGAGGGCTCGTCGGCTGCTCCGGCGGCGGGGACGGGGCCGGGGCCCGCTCCCTGGTCCTCGTCGACGGCGGCGGCGCCTATCACGACGCCATGCAGCAGGGCATCATCGACCCCTTCCTGGCCGGGACCGACATCGAGGTCACCACCGAGGCCGGGACCGACAACGCCCGGCTGCGGACCATGGTCGACGCGAACCGGGTGGTGTGGGACGTCTACAACGGGGACAACACCTGGGGCACCAGCGCCGACGCGGACTACCTCGAGCCGCTGGACTACTCGGTGATCCCGCAGGACGAGATCCTCGAGGGCTACTCCTCGGAGTACCGGGTGGCCAACAGCATCTACAGCATCCAGCTGGCCTGGAACACCGACTCGGTCCAGGGCACCCCCACCGGCTGGGCGGACTTCTTCGACCTGGCGAAGTACCCCGGCAAGCGGGCGGTCATGGACTACTCGGCCGGCGGGATCTTCGAGATCGCCCTGCTGGCCGACGGGGTCGCCCCCGCCGACCTCTACCCGCTGGACCTGGACCGGGCCATCGCCAAGCTCGACACGATCAAGGACCAGCTGGTCTTCTGGACCAGCGGCGCGGAGTCCGAGGACCTGGTCGGCACCGGTGAGGTCGCGATGGTGATGACCTACAACGCCCGGGCCTACGACGTGGCGCAGGTGCTGCACATGCCGGTGGCCTACACGTTCAACGGGCAGATCCTGGCCGCCTCCTACCTGTCCGTCCCCAAGGGCAGCAAGCACGTGGACGAGGCGATGGAGTACATCGCCTACGCGGTGAGCAAGGAGCACAACGGCGCACCCAGCACGTACAGCCCGCTGGCCCCGTCGAACAAGCTGGCCACGCCGGACGCCACCATGGCCGAGCAGCTGCCGACCAGCCACCTCGACGAGACCTACGCCGAGTTCGACGACGAGTGGATCGCGGCCAACGCCGCCGAGCTGGAGCAGGTCTACCAGCAGTGGCGGGCGTCCTGACCACGCTCGACCCAACGGTGCCCGGGGCGGCGGTCCGCCGCCCCGGGCACCGGCGGGGCCTCGGCGGCGCCCTGCCGGCAGTGCCGTTGCTGGTCGTCCTCGGGCTGCTCTTCGTGGTGCCGGTCGCCGTCGTGGTGGGCCGCAGCTTCACCTATCCCGACGGCGCCACCCTGGCGAACTACCGCACGGCGCTGACCGACCCGGTCGCCCGCCAGTTCGCCTGGAACACCGTCCGTACCGCGCTGGTGGTCTCCGTGGCCAGCTGCCTGCTCGGCTACACCTACGCCTACGCGATGTACCGGGCCGGACGCACCGTCCGGGTGCTGCTGCTGTTCTGCGCCCTGCTGCCGTTCTGGACCAGCCTGCTGGTGCGCAGCTACGCCTGGACGGTGCTGCTGCGCGACCGCGGCGTGCTCAACGAGCTGCTCCTGCAGCTGGGCGTCATCGACGCGCCGCTGCCCCTCCTGCGGACCTCCCTGGCGGTGACCCTCGGGATGACCCAGATCCTGCTGCCCTTCGTGATCCTGCCGGTGTACGCGGCCATGACCCGCTTCCCGCCGGACCTCGCGCTGGCCGCCCGCAGCCTGGGCGCCAGCCGCCGGCGGGTGTTCTGGGAGGTCTTCCTCCCGGCCACGATGCCCGGCCTGGTGGCCGGCGCCGTGCTGGCCTTCATCCTGGCGGTGGGCTACTACATCACCCCGGTGCTGCTCGGCGGCCCCGGCGACCAGCCGATCGCGGTGCTGATCGAGAACGCGGTCCAGCAGCGCGGTGACTGGGGCACGGCCGGCGCACTGTCCACCCTGGTCGTGGTGCTGGTGCTCGCGCTGCTGGCGCTCGGCTGGCGCTTCCTGGCCAAGGGTCTGCTGGGGGCTCGGCGATGAGCGCCCCCGCCCGTTCCGACCTCGCCGCAGCTCCGGCCGATCCGGTCGGGCCGCCCCCGCCCGGCCGGCCCGCGCGTCGTCGACGGCTCCGCCCGGGCGCGCTGCCGGTGGCGGTCATCGTGATCCTGCTGGTGCTGCCCTCGCTGATCGTGGTGCCGATGAGCGTCTCGCCCGGCGAGATCCTCCGCTTCCCGCCGGACGGGTTCAGCCTGGACTGGTACCGGACCCTGTTCACCGAGCCGCAGTGGACCTCGGCGATGCTCAACAGCCTGCAGGTCGCGCTGGCCACCACGGTGCTCGCGGTGCTGATCGGCGCACCGGCCGGCCTGGCGCTGGGCATCCGGGAGTGGCGCGGCCGCGGCCTGCTGCTCGGCCTCGTGCTGACGCCGGTGGTCGCTCCGCCGGTGGTCGTGGCGATCGGCATGTACACCACCTACGCGCAGGTGGAGCTGATCGGGCGGTGGGGCCTGATCGCCGCGCACACCGTGCTGGCCGTGCCGTTCGTGGTGGTCACGGTGATGTCGGCGGCCCGGCAGATCGACCCCACCTGGCTGGACGCCGCCCGCAGCCTGGGTGCCTCCCCGCTGCGGGTCGCGCTCACCGTGCTGGTCCCGCTGGCCGGCAAGGGGATCGCCTCGGGTGCCCTGTTCGCCTTCATCACCTCCTGGGACGAGGTGGTGGTCTCGCTGTACCTGACCGACCCCGGTTTCAAGACCCTGCCGGTTCAGATGTGGAACCAGCTGCGCGAGCGCGTCGACCCCACGGTCGCCGCGGTCGCCAGCGTGATGTTGCTGATCACGACGTCGGCCATGGTCGCGGCGCTGGTCATCGGTTGGAGGAGAGATGGTGCAGCCCGAGAGAACGGCTGAGACGCCGACGACCCGGGCGGTGGGCGTGAGCCTGCGCTCGGTGTCGAAGTCCTACGGGGCGACGGCGGTGGTCCGCGACCTGGACCTGGAGGTGGCGCCCGGGGAGTTCGTCTCCATGCTCGGCCCCTCCGGGTCGGGCAAGACCACGACGCTGAAGATGATCGCCGGGTTCGAGCAGCCCGGCGCCGGCAGCGTGCACTTCGACGGGCGGGACGTCACCGACCTGCCGCCCGAGCGTCGCGACGTCGGCGTGGTGTTCCAGAACTACTCGCTGTTCCCGCACCTGGACGTGGGCGCCAACGTGGCCTTTCCGCTGCGGATGCGGCGGGTGCCCGGCCAGGAGCGCGCCGAGCGGGTGCAGCGCGCCCTGGAGATGGTCGACCTCGGGGGCTACGAACGTCGCCGGGTCGCCCAGCTCTCCGGCGGCCAGCAGCAGCGGGTGGCGATCGCCCGGGCGATCGTCTTCGAACCGAGGCTGCTGCTGATGGACGAGCCGCTCGGGGCGCTGGACCGGCGGCTGCGGGAGGCGATGCAGCTGGAGATCAAGTCCCTGCACGAGCGCCTGGGGGTCACGGTGGTCTACGTGACGCACGACCAGGAGGAGGCGCTGACCATGAGCGACCGGGTCGTGCTGTTCCGGGACGGCGCCATCGAGCAGCACGGGTCACCGCGGGAGGTCTACGAGCGCCCGAGCACCGCCTTCGCCGCGGACTTCCTGGGCGACTCGCTGTCCATCTCGGCCCGGCTGCTGCCGGGCGGCCTGCTGGAGGTGCCCGGGCTCCCCGCGCAACGTTTCCCGCTCGGGACCGGTATGCCCGTCGGCCCGGTCCGGCTGATGTGGCGCCCGCACGCGGTGGAGGTCACCGCGCCGTCCGGGCTGCCGGCCGAGTTCTCCGCCGACCGGCTGCGGATCCCGGTGGAGGTGCTGGCCGGCGGCTACGCCGGCGACGTGACCCGGCTGCGCGTCCGGTTCGCCTGGGGGGACGAAGGGGTCGTGGCCACCCCGTCCCGGGGGATCGATCACCGACGGGGGAGCAGCGTGGACCTGCACCTGTCCCTGGCCTCCGCCGTCCTGCTGCCGGTGCAGTCGTGAGCCACCCGGCACCGCTGCTGGACGCGCAGACCGTCCAGGCACTCGTCGACGCCGCGACCGGCGCCCGCCGGCACGCCTACTCGCCCTACTCGCTGCACACCGTCGGCGCGGCGGTGCTCGACGCGGACGGCCGGATCCACGTCGGGTGCAACGTCGAGGTGGTGACGCTCTCCCAGTCCATGCACGCCGAGCGGACCGCGGTCGCCGCGATGGCGGTGGCCGGGGGCCGCCGGCTCACCGCGGTCGCCGTCGTCGGCCCCTACTCCGGGGTGCCCTGCGCGGAGTGCCGGCAGGTGGTGTGGGAGTTCGCCGGCGGCGACCCCGACGTGGTCGTGGTCAGCGCCCCGCTGGACGAGCCGGTGGAGCTGCTGCGCCTCGGTGACGTCTACCCCCGCCCCTACGGCCCGGAGACCAAGGGCATCGACCCGACCCGGTTCTGACGCCGGCCCGGCCCCACCTCTTCCGAACCACACGAAGGAGCTCCACCCCATGCTGTCCCGCATCGACTGGGTCATCTCCAACTGCCGGCTGCTCGCCGGCATCGGCGCCGAGTACGAGCAGACCCAGCCCTTCGCCGGGCTGACCATCGGCACCGGGATCCACCTGGAACCCAAGACGGTGGCGCTGCTGCTCACCCTCGCCCGGGGTGGGGCGCGGGTCGTCTCGACCGGCAATCTCAACTCCACCCAGCAGAGCGCGGTGGATCACCTGCGGGCGCACGGCCTCACCGTGATCGGTGGACCGACCCGGGACCAGGCCGTGCACGACGCCGACCTGGCCGAGGTCCTCTCGCACCGGCCCGACCTGATCCTGGACAACGGCGGGGACCTGTTCGCCCGCTATCTGGAGAACCCCTACGAGGGGCTGCGCGGTGGCACCGAGGAGACCACCTCCGGGCGGGCCCGGCTGGCCCTGCTGCGGGAGCAGCTGGCCATGCCGGTGCTGGTGATCAACGACAGCCCGATCAAGCAGTTCGCGGAGAACCGCCATGCGGTCGGGCAGAGCGTGCTGGAGTCGCTGATGCGGATCACCAACCTGGTGACCAACGGCCGCCGGGTCACCGTCTTCGGGTACGGCTCCTGCGGCAAGGGCGTGGCGCTGAACCTGCGCAACGCCCACGCCGTGGTCACCGTCGTCGAGAGCGACCCGGTACTGCGGCTGGAGGCCCTTCTCGACGGCTTCCTGGTCACCTCGCGCGAGGAGGCGCTGAGCTCGGCGGACGTGGTGATCACCGTGACCGGCGCCCGGGACGTGGTCACCGCCGCCGACCTGGACCTGTTCAAGGACGGCGTCATCCTGGCCAACGCCGGGCACTTCCCGATCGAGATCGACGTGCCGGGCCTCCGGTCCGACGCCCGGGTCGCCGGGGTCACCGCCTACTCCGACGGCATCGAGGTCCTGGAGCTGGCCGACGGCCGGGCGCTGCGGGTGCTCGGCGAGGGGCACATGGTGAACCTGACCGGGCCGCGGCCGCTGGGCAACTCGCTGGAGTCCATGGACCTCGGCTTCGCCCTGCAGGCCCGCTGCCTGGAGGCCGTGGCCCGGGGCGCGGTCGACGCGGCGTCCTGCGTGGTCCCCGTGCCCGCCGACATCGACGCCCGGGTCGCCGACGACTACGTGACCGGGGTGACGGGCGCCCCGTCGCTGCTTTCCGCCGCCGGCTGAGCCGCGACGAGCCGGGTCCGGCGGGCGACCGCCGGGCCCGGCTCCTGACCGCCGCGGCGCGGCGGGGTCAGCTCGTCGCCGACCCGTCCGGGCTCACGTCCTCCACGTCGAAGCTGGTCATGCTCGCCCCGCCGCTGGCGAAGGTGGGCACGTCCGCGGCCGCGGCCTGGCCGGCCGGCGCACCCATCGCCGCGCCCATCGCCTCGGCGGACTCGAAGTCCAGTTCGGCGACCAGGTAGGGCGCGGGCTGGCTCGGGTCCACCGGGGCGCCGTGCCCGATGGTGAACCGGAGCACGCCCGGAATGGCCTGGGCGAGGCCGACGTGCACGTCCCGGTAGTGCTTGTCGAACGCCGCCGGGTCGGTCGGCTGCCCGTACTGGACCATCAGTCTGTGCACCACTGCGCTACCTCCGCTCTGTCCCGGGCGTCACTGCCCGGGATCTGGCGGTGAGCCAACCAGTCCCTGCTCCCGGACGGAAGGTGCCGCTCACGGCAGACGGCCGAGGCCCCCGGCGCCGTGGTCGGCCGGCACCTCCTCGCCGGCGGCCACCGGACCGGGCGGGGTGCCGTCGCCGAACGGGCTGCCGCCGAGCTCCTCGCGGCCGTGGGCGGTCAGCCAGTTGGACGTGTCGGGACCCAGCGGGACGATCTGCGTCGGGTTGATGTCGGCGTGCACGACGTAGTAGTGCTGCTTGATCGAGGGGAAGTCGGTGGTGTCGCCGAACCCGGGGGTCTGGAACAGGTCGCGGGCGTAGGCCC
>JAOPWG010000522.1 GCA_025965775.1 Modestobacter sp.
GCGGCCGGGCTCGGCGAGCCGTGGCCCGCCGTGGACGACGACGCCCTGCTGGCCGCGCTGGCCGCCAGCCCGGCGCTCTCGTCGGCCAGGAGCCGGGCGGACCTCGCCCGGATCGACGTCGCCGGCACGCTCCGTGCGCTGCTGCCCTGGCAGCTGGCCGGGCGGCTGGACGAGCTCGTGCCCGAGCGGGTGGAGGTGCCCACCGGCTCGCGGATCCGGGTGGACTACGCCGACCCGGAGGTGCCGACGCTCTCTGTCCGCGTGCAGGAGGTGTTCGGCTGGGCCGAGGCACCCGTGGTCGCCGGCCGGGCCCTGCGGCTGCAACTGCTCTCCCCCGGCGCCCGGGTGGTCGCCACCACCGCGGACCTGGCCGGCTTCTGGGTCACCGGCTACCCCGCCGTCCGCAGCGAACTGCGCGGCCGCTACCCACGTCACCCCTGGCCGGAGGACCCGGCGACGGCAGCCGCGACCCGCCGGGCGAAACCCCGCTAGCGGCCCCGGCCCGGGGACGACGGGCCGCCCAGGGGGCCCGTCGGGCGGTGTCGGGGCAGGGCCGCCACCCAGCGGTCCCGGATCGCCCCCGGGGCCGTCAGGACGGCGACCGCCGCGAGCAGCGCCCCGGCAAGGGCGTAGGAGGCCAGCACGTCGGTGAGCCAGTGGTCGCCGAGGTAGAGCCGGCTGACGCCCATCACCGCCGACCCCACGACGGCCACCGTGACGGCGAGCGCGCGCACCGGCCGCGAACCCGTGGCGCGCCAGACGACGAGCGCCGCCGCGCCGGCGAGTGCGGTGAGGACCAGCGTGTGCGCCGAGGGGAAGCCCGCACCGCTCTCCGGGGTGCCGAGCATCATCGCCACCGGCGGCCGCGACCGGTGGACGACGACCTTGACCAGCTCGGCGAGCACCACGGCACCGCCGACCGACGCCGCCAGGGTCAGCGCGGGCCAGACCGAGCGCGTGCGGATCGCGATCACCCCGGCCAGCCCGCCGGCGACGACGGCCGCGGCGGCGTCCAGCGGGGTCCCGCTCACGGCCGTCAGCAGCGTCGTCGCCGGCCCGCTGCGGTGGCCGACCAGCCATCCCAGCACCGGGGAGTCGTCCTCGGCCAGGCCCTGCCGCGTCAGCACCATCCCGAGCAGGGCGACCCAGCACAGCAGCGACGCCGCGCACCACCAGACCAGCGCGGGTGCCGTGGCGACGCCCCGGTGCACGGGGTGTGGTCGGACGGTCATGCGGCGGCCACCTCCTCGCGCTCCAGCGGCGGCAGCTGGTCTCGCTTGGTGACCGCGAGGTAGCCGACGACCACGACGATCACGGCGAGGAACACCAGGCTCGTCACCGTGGTGCCCAGCCCGAGCCCACCGTCGGCGCGGGCCCGCGACAGTCCGTCACCGAGCGAGGCGCCCAGCGGGCGGGTGAGCACGTAGGCGATCCAGAACGTGAGCACGGCGTCGGCCCGGAAGACCAGGTGGCTGACGGCGACGGCGGCGATGAGGACGGCGATGAGCAGGGCGGTGGGCCAGTACCCCAGGCCGAACTTCTCGCCGACCAGGTCACCGGCGGCGGTGCCGAGGGCGAAGGTGAACAGGATGGCCAGCCAGTAGAAGGCCTCCCGGCGACCGGTGGCGATCGTGTGGATCGACAGCGTCCGCTCCTTGGCGTACCAGGCGGCGAAGGTGGCGGCCAGGGCGACGGCGAACACGATCGTGCTCACCACCAGGGACACGCCGAACGCGTCGGTGAGGTTGTCGGTGAGCAGGGTGCCGACGACGCTGATCAGCACCACGGTCAGCCAGTACAGCGCCGGCACGTAGCGGCGGACGCGGAACTGGGCGACCAGCGCCACGACGAAGATGCCGGTCATCACCAGCGTGGTGCCGCCCAGGCCCAGACCCAGACCGGACAGGAAGTCGGCGAAGGTCTCCCCTACCGTGGTGGCCAGGATCTTGATGACCCAGAAGAAGAGCGTGACCTCGGGGACTTTGTTCAGCAGCGACCGCGCCGTGGGCGCACCGGTCCGGGTATCGGTCATGCGCGCAGCGTCACCCCGAGGTCCTGAACTCCGCCTGAACGCCGACACCGTGCCGTACGGCCGTGGGGCACCATCGTCGCCGTGCCTGAGATCCTGGTGGTGGAGGACGACGCCGACCTGCGCGGTGCGGTGGCCCGCGCGCTGCGCGAGCAGGACCTCGATGTGACGACGGCGTCCGACGGGACGGGCGCCCTCGCCACCGCCGGTCGCGGGCCCGGCACCCGCTTCGCCGCGATCGTGCTGGACATCGGGTTGCCGGACTCCGACGGGCGCGACGTGTGCCAGGCACTGCGGGCCCGGGGGATCGACATCCCCGTGCTGTTCCTGACCGCCCGCGACCAGCTGGGCGACCTGCTGTCCGGTTACGCCGCCGGCGGCGACGAGTACCTCACCAAGCCCTTCCACGTCCGCGAGCTGGTGGTGCGCCTCCAGGCGCTCCTCCGGCGCGGGACGCCGCGCCCGCCCGCACGTCCGGCACTGCTGCACCTGGACCCGGCCGGGCACGCACTGAGCGGTCCGGCCGGGCGGCAGCCGCTCACGCCCACGGAGTTCCGGCTGCTGGCCGCCCTGATGGCCGCCCCCGGCGCGGTGGTCCGCCGACGGGACCTGGCCCGCGCCGGGTGGCCCGACGGCGGGATCGTGGCGGACAACACCCTCGACCAGTACGTGGCACGGCTGCGCCGCAAGCTCGCCGGGGCCGGTGACCACGGCCGGTCGATCGACACCGCCGTCGGCGTCGGCTACCGGTTCGAGTGATCAGGACCGGAACGGCTGACCGCCTCGCTGCCCGGGTGCGCGGCCGGAGCCTGCGCAGCCGGCTGGCCTGGTCGGCGTCGGCCGTGGTGGCGCTGTGGGTGCTGCTGCTGGCGGTCGGGGCCAACCTGCTGCTCGGGTCGGCGCTGGCCGGGCAGGCCGACAGTGTGCTGGAGGCCCGGGCCGAGGCCACCGCCATCACCCTCGATATCGCGAGCACCGGCACGGTGACGGTGCGGGAGGTCGGCGGCGACCGGGCTCTGGACGTCGGGACCTGGGTCGTCGCCGGCGACGGCACCATCGTGGAGGGGCCCTCGGGCAGCTCAGCCGACCTGGACCGCACCGCGGTCGGGTTGGCCGGGCGGGGTCGGCAGAGCATCGATGTCGGCGACGAGGTCCCGCGGCGGTTGCTCGCCCTGCCCGTCGTCCGGGCCGGCCGCCAGGTCGCGACCGTGGTGACCAGCACGAGCCTGGCGCCCTACCGGCAGCTCGAGCACCTCGCCCTGTCGGGCAGCGCGGCCGTCGGAGCGCTGCTGCTGCTCATCGTGCACCTGGTGCTGCGGGCCAACGTCGGGCGCGCGTTGCGGCCGGTGCAGGAGATGAGCCAGCAGGTGGGCCGGTGGAGCGCTGACGACGTGGACCGCCGTTTCGGTCACCGGTCGCGCCCCGCCGAGCTCGCCGACCTGGCCGCCACCCTCGACGGTGTCCTCGACCGGCTGTCCGCCGTGCTGCGCCACGAGCAACGGCTGACCGACGAGCTGTCCCACGAGCTCCGCACGCCCCTCGCCCGGCTGCGCGCCGAGGTCGACCTGGCCAGCGACCGCCCGTCCGGCGACCCGGCCGTGACCGCGGGGCTGCGCGCGGTGGACGCCGCGGCCGAGGACATGCAGCAGATCATCGAGACGCTGCTGCAGGCCGGTCGCGCGGCACCCGGACCGCCCCGGGACGGTGCCGCCCGATCGAC
>JAOPWG010000004.1 GCA_025965775.1 Modestobacter sp.
GGATGCTGCAGTGGCGGGAGAAGGCCGTCGACCCGGTCGGCGACCAGCGCTCGGACATGTGGTTCTTCCACCAGCTCCACCGCCGGATCCGCGAGCGACTGGCCGACTCGACCGACCCCCGCGACGAGCCGCTGCAGCGGTTGGCATGGGACTACCGGATGGAGGGGGAGGAGCCGGATCCCGAGGACGTGCTCCGGCACATCAACGGCATCGACCTCGCGACTGGGCGGACGGTCGACGGCTCCGCCCAGCTGCGCGCCGACGGCACGACCGCCTGCGGCTGCTGGCAGTACTGCGGGGTGTACGCCGACGAGGTCAACCAGGCGGCCCGCCGCAAGCCGCACGACGAGCAGGGACCCTACGAACCGGAGTGGGGCTGGACGTGGCCGGCCAACCGGCGACTGCTCTACAACCGGGCCTCCGCCGATCCGGACGGACAGCCGTGGAGCGAGCGCAAGAAGCTGCTCTGGTGGGACGACGCGGCCGGCCGGTGGACGGGGTACGACGTCCCTGACTTCCCCCTCACCACCCCGCCCGGCCACGTCCCGCCGGAGGGCGCCCGCGGGCCGGAGGCGCTCCACGGCGACGACCCGTTCATCATGCAGGGCGACGGCAAGGGCTGGCTGTTCGCGCCGAACGGGCTCGCCGACGGACCGCTGCCCACCCACTACGAGCCGCACGAGTCGCCGGTCCGCAATCCCCTGTACGGCCAGCAGGCCAACCCGACCCGCCGGGTCTACCCGCGGCCGGACAACCCGTACAACCCGGCCCCGCCGGAGGGCCACTCCGACGTGTTCCCGTTCGTGCTGACCGCGGCCCGGCTCACCGAGCACCACACCGCCGGCGCGATGAGCCGGCAGCTCCCCTACCTGTCGGAGCTGCAGCCCGAGCTCTTCGTCGAGGTGTCCCCCGAGCTGGCCCGGATCCGTGGGCTGCACCACCTGGGGTGGGCGCACGTCGTCACCAGCCGCTCCGCCGTGGAGGCCCGGGTGGTCGTGACCGACCGGATGGCCCCGTTGCGGGTCGACGGGCGCGTCGTCCACCAGGTGTGGCTGCCCTACCACTGGGGCCCGACCGGACTGGTCACCGGTGACGTGGTCAACGACCTGTTGGGCATCGTGGCCGACCCCAACGTCCTGATCCAGGAGAGCAAGGTCGCGACCTGCGACGTCCTGCCGGGCCGTCGCCCGCGCGGGGCCGAGCTGGCCGCACTCCTCGACCGGCTGCGCAGCCGCGCGCACATCACCGCCGCCACCGGCACCCGGGTGGCCACTGCCGGCACCGGCACCGGACCCCCCAGGGAGGCACCATGACCAGCAGAGAGCTGGCAGCACCGCCCGACGCCCTTGCCCGGGCCAACGGGTACGAGGCCCCTCCGCCACGGGTCGGCTTCTTCACCGACACATCGGTGTGCATCGGCTGCAAGGCGTGCGAGGTCGCCTGCAAGGAGTGGAACCACGTCCCCGACGACGGCCTGGACCTGCTCGGCATGTCCTTCGACAACACCGGGATGCTCGGGGCGAACTCCTGGCGGCACGTGGCGTTCGTGGAGCAGCAGCGCCCCCTCGGCAACCAGGACCCCGGTCTGACGGGCCTGCCCACCGGTCCGAGCGGGCTCGACCACACGTCGGAGGTGGTCGAGGCGCGGCTGCGCACCGCTCCTCGCGGCGGCTCCGAGCTGGGCACGACGCCGCTCCCGACCGCCCCTGGCGGCGGCGCCGTCCAGGACCTGGGCATGCCGACGTTCTCCCGGCCCGGGGAGGGCAGCGGCCCGGAGTCGCGCACCGACTTCCGGTGGCTGATGGAGTCCGACGTGTGCAAGCACTGCACCGAGGCCGGGTGCCTGGACGTCTGCCCTACCGGCGCGTTGTTCCGGACCGAGTTCGGCACCGTCGTCGTGCAGCAGGACATCTGCAACGGCTGCGGGTACTGCGTCTCCGCCTGTCCGTACGGGGTGATCGACCGGCGACCGGGAGACGGCCGGGCGCAGAAGTGCACGCTGTGCTACGACCGGCTGCACGACGGCGGGCAACCGGCCTGCGCCAAGGCGTGCCCGACCGAGTCCATCCAGTTCGGCGAGCTCGACGAGCTCCGTGAACGCGCCGACCGACGGCTGGCCGAGCTGCACGGGCAGGGCGTGCCCGAAGCGCAGCTCTACGGCCGGGACCCGGACGACGGGGTGGGCGGCCACGGCGCGCTGTTCCTGCTGCTGGACCAGCCGGAGGTCTACGGGCTGCCGCCGGCCCCGGTCGTGCCGACCCGCTTCGCTCCACAGATCTGGCGCCGGGTGGGCGCGGCGGCCGCGGCGTTCGCCCTCGCCGCGGTCGGGGCGTTCGGTTCCGTCGTGATCGGGGACCGCCGATGAACGCGAACCACGACCCGCGTTCCCGCGGTCCCCGGCGACGTGGCGGGGAGCCGACGGTGGGGCCACCCGCCGACGCCGCCTCCTACTACGGCCGCCCGGTGCTCAAGGCGCCCGTGTGGGAGTGGGGCACGGCCGCCTACCTCTTCACCGGTGGCCTGGCCGCCGGGACGGCGGTCGTGGCGGCGGGCGCCGACCTCGTCGGTGCCGACCGGCTGCGCCGCGCCTGCTGGCTGGGGTCCTTCGGTGCGCTGCTCACCAGCGTCGGGCTGCTCATCGACGACCTGGGGCGGCCGGAGCGCTTCCACCACATGCTGCGCGTGGCGAAGCCGACGTCCCCGATGAGCATGGGGACCTGGCTCCTGACGGCCTTCGGGCCCGGCGTGGGCGCCGCGGCCCTGTGGGAGCTGCTGCCGGTCCGGTGGCGGTCGTCCTGGCCCGCCCGGCTCCTGCGCCGGCTGTCCCGTGTCGTCGGTCTGACGTCGGCCGTCACCGCACCCGGCGTCGCGACGTACACCGCTGCACTGCTGGCCCAGACGGCCGTTCCCGGCTGGAACGAGGTCCGCGGCGAACTCCCCTTCGTGTTCGCCGGATCGGCGGCGGCGAGCGGCGGCGGTTTCGGCATGCTGGCCGCCCCGCCGGCCGAAGCCCGACCGGCGCGGGTCTTCGCGGCCGTCGGGGCCGCCGGCGAGCTGGTGGCGTCACGGGTGATGGAACAGCGGATGGGGCTGATCCGGGAGGTGTACCACCAGGGCGCGGCCGGGCGGCGCCGCCGTGCGGCTGAGCTGCTGACCCTCGCGGGGCTGGCCGGAACGGTGCTGGCCGCGGGGCGCAGCAGGGCCGGCGCCGCCGCGTCCGGGATCGCGCTGCTGACCGGGAGCGCTCTGCAGCGGTTCGGGATCTTCGAGGCCGGCGTCGCCTCGACCAAGGACCCGCGGTACACGGTGGTGCCCCAGCGCGAGCGTCTGGACGCCGCCGCCCGGGGCGCCGGCCTCAGCGGGTGACCACCTGCCGGTGCGTCGTCAGGCCGGCGATCCGCTCCTCGTCCACCTCGACGCCGATGCCCGGTCCGTCCGGGACGGCCATCCGACCGTCACGGGCGAGGAAGGGCGGGGTGACGTCCTCCCGGTAGTACCGGGAGGAGCCCGAGATGTCACCGGTGAGCGTGAACCCGGGGAGCGAGGCCAGCGCGAGGTTGGCGGCACGACCGATGCCGGTCTCGAGCATGCCGCCGCACCGCACGGGGACGCCGAGCGTCGTGGCGACGTCGCGCACGCGGCGCGCCTCCAGGTACCCACCCACGCGACCGGCCTTGATGGTGGCGAAGCCGATGAGGAGACCGACCGGACCGGAGCTCTCGTCCTGCCGGTCGTACGTGTCGAGCACGATGGAACCGGCGAAGGCCAGCGCCCGCAGCTCGTGGCTGGCGACGGTCCCGTGCGGTCCCCGGACGGTCCCCCGACCCGGATGAGCGCATCCAGATCCGGCGCCGACCCGGCGGCCCGGACGACGCGGGGCCGGCGTCCCGCGCGGCCCGCTGGGCATCCACCGCAGCTCCGGCCGGCAGGTCTCCGGCCAGGATGCCCCTGTCGCCGTCGCTCGGCGGTGCACGCACCTCTGCCCTCCCGGTCCCTCGGGCGTCGGCCCGCCCCGGTCGGGCAGCCTCCGAGGTCGGGCCGGCGCGCACGACAGTAGGGGCGTCGGCGACCTCACGGGTGTCCGGCGGCCGCGCCGATCGAGCCGTCGACGATGCCTGCCCGGATGCCGTCGAGAGCGCGGACCTGCTCGCCCAGCTGCTCCAGCTCGACCGGCCGGGAGAACAGGAAGCCCTGGATGTAGCGGTGTCCCATGTTGCGCAGCAAGCGCAGTTGGGACGGCGTCTCGACACCCTCGACGACGATGTCGAGGGCGAGGGCGTCCCCGAGGGCGAGGACGGTGCGGCACAGCTCCCGTCGCTGTCCGTCGGTGGTGAGATCGGCGAGGAACTGCCGGTCCATCTTCAGCACGTCGATCGGCAGGTCGGCGAGGTAGGCCAGCGACGACCATCCGGTGCCGAAGTCGTCGATGCCGATCCGCACGCCGAGCTTCCGCAGGGCCTGCAGGTCGGCCTTGACGTGCTCGTCCTCCAGCAGCACCGACTCGGTGACCTCGAGGGTGAGCCGGGTGGCTGCCAGCCCGCTCCCCTCCAGCGCGTCGAGCACGTCGGCCACCAGGTGCCCGCTCCCGAACTGACTGGCGGAGACGTTGACGGCCACCCCGACGGACTCCGCGGGCACGGCGGCGATCGCGGCCGTGGCCTGGGCGAGCACCCAGCGCCCGAGCTCGCTGATGAGGGAGGACTCCTCGGCCAGGGGGATGAACTCCGCCGGTGACACCTCGCCGTGGAAGGGGTGCCGCCAGCGCAGCAGGGCCTCCACCTTGTCCACCCGGTGCAGGGCCAGGTCGACGATCGGCTGGAAGACCAGGCGGAGCTGACCACCGGGGAGGGCGCGGGCCAGGTCGGCGCGGAGCTCGTCGTGGCGGAACCGGGCGATGCGCAGGGCATCCGGGTACCGCCACACCTGGCCGCCACCGGTGCTGCGGGACGTGCCCAGGACCAGCTCGGCCCGGCGCAGCGCCTCCCCGGCCTCGGTCACGCCGGTCAGCTCGGTGACGCCGGCGGCCACGGTCGGCCGGCCCTCCCGCGGCAGCAGCGGGAGAAGGCACTCGAGCAGTCGCGTGGCCACTGCCTCGGCGTCGGCCTCCGTGCCACGGACGAGGACGGCGAACTCCCCGGGCCCGGTGCAGGCCAGCCACTCCTCCGTGCGGATCGCGCTCAGCAGGTGACGGGAGACCGACGGCAGCACCTCCCTCGCCCCACCCGACAACTGCACGACGGCGAGTGAGCTCGGTGGCCCGTCCTCCCCCAGCCGCGTTCCGAGTTCGTGCACCAGCGCCAACCGGTTGGGCAGCCCGGTCGCGGGATCGACGGTCGCCAGCGGGGGCAGGTCGCGTGCCGAGCTCCGGGTGGTCGCGGTGACGTCGCGGCAGTAGAGGACCAGTGCGCCGACGTCGGGATCGGTCCGGAGGTCCCGGACGCGGGTCTGGATCAGCCGCCAGCCGCCGTCGGCGTGTCGTAGGCGCCCGGTCACGGTGAGCTTCCCGGGCTCCTCTCCGGGGGGGCCGCGCAGGGCAGCGACGATGCCCGGCGCGTCGTCCGGGTGCAGGCCATCGGTGATCGGCCGGCCGATGACGCCCCGGGGCTCGCGGCCGAGCATCTCGGCGACCGCGCCGGACGCCCACCGGACGCCCAGCTCCTCGTCGAGGATGATGACGGGGTCGACGCTGCTGCGCACCAGGCTGCGGAAGTGGGCCTCGCTGCGCCGCAGCTCGCCGGTCAGCCGTCGCTGGGTGCGCAGCACCGCCGCCTGGTGGACGACGGCCGCGCAGAGGCCGAGCAGGACCGCGACGCCGGCGGCGGAATCGAAGCCCGCGAAGGGCACGGTGACCACCAGCAGCGCACCGGCGACCAGGGCGGTCACGTGCGGCAACATCGTGGCCACGGTGGAGGGCTCGTCGTCCGGCCGCCCCGGGGCCGGTGGCTGCCGGCGGTCCCGGAGACACGCGACGACGAGCACGCCGATGCCCACGACGCTGAGCGCGCAGGCGACGCCGGCCGCGACCGTCCCGGCGGCGAACGCGGCCAGCGAACTGGAGGCCGCACCGCAGGCCTGGGTCACCAGGAGGAGCCCGGCCGTCCTGCGCTGCCCCGGCGCAGCGTTGGCGACGACGGCCAGGGCGGCTCCGGTGGCCAGGGCCAGGGCGACCGCCAGCACGTCGAGTTCGACCACCGACAGCGCCGCTGCGCCCACCGGACCGAGCGCCACCAGCCGGTAGCTGATGTGCAGGATGGCGAAGACGGACAGCACGAAGATCATCAGTGCGCTGACCAGCTGGCCGGCGGCCGACGTCCGGCGCACGCCGGCGGGGAGCATCCGCGACATCGCCAGCACGGCGAGCAGGTGCGCCGGCACCGTGCCCAGCGCCACCGGGCCCGTGAAACCGCCGAGCACGGTGACGAGCCCGGCGCCGAGGACGCCGGCGACGAGGGAGACGGCGTAGCGACGCCAGGCGTCCGGTCGGGAGGTCCGGGTGGCCTGCCGGGTGATCAGGACGGCCCCGGTGCTGACCCACAGCAACGCGATGGTCGCCGTCACCCCTGTTCCGGCCGGCTCGGGCAGGAATCCGGCCGCGAGGGCCACGGCGGCGACGAGCGCGGTGAGGACGGCGACCCGGCGCGTCCGGGGCGGCGTGGAACTCCGACCGCGGCACGCCCCCGGGGAGCCGACCGGAGACGCGCGAGCGCTGCCGCCCCGGGCCGGTGTCGTACCGTCCGGCGGCCGTGCGACGTCGGGAGAACTGGTCACCCAGGGATTCTCGGAACTATTTCGTCCGGACTGGACTCGCCACGCGTGCGGCTCATCCGAGATGAGGACACGCCGCCCGGTGTCCCCCGGCCACGTCCCCATCGCAGCGCCGCCGGCGTCCGGGCGGGCTCGCCCGGGAGTGACCCTGCGTTCACCGGAGCCCGCTGGCAGGATGGGCATCCCCGGCTGCTCAGCAAGGAGAGACGATGTCCACGTCCACCTTCCGGCCCGCCCACCCCGAGAGCGTCTTCACCTACGGCGCGCCGCACCTGAAGTTCGGGGCGGGCGCTGCCGACGAGATCGGCTACGACCTCAGCCAGACCGGTGCCAAGCGGGTCCTCGTCGTGACCGACCCCGGCGTGGCGGCCACCGGCCATCCGCAGCGGGTCGCCGATCAGATGACGCAGTTCGGCATCGATGCGCAGGTGTTCGACGGTGCCCATGTCGAGCCGA
>JAOPWG010000013.1 GCA_025965775.1 Modestobacter sp.
CCCGGCGGCTGACCGCGCCCGGCCGGCGCCCACCCGTGGGCCTCGCCGCGGGGCTGGTGCTGCGCGGAACGGCGACCTCCGGGCGGACGCTGACCCGGGCGGTGACCCGGCACCACTGGCCGCTGGCGCTGGCGCTGTCCCTGCTCTCCCGGCGGGCCCGGCGGCTCACCCTCGCCGTCGCGGCCGCCGATGCGGCCGCCGCCTGGTGGCCGCGGCGTGGCTCGATCGGGCCGGTGGCGTTCGCGGTGGGCCGGCGGCTGGAGGACCTCGGCTACGGCGCCGGGCTGTGGCGGGGCGCGCTGCGGGCCCGCGACGCCCGGGCGCTGCTGCCGGCCGGACCTGGCAAGGTCTGAGCCCTGCGGCAGGGCCAACCGTCGCCCGGCGGGAATGGCGGTCCCACGACGGGGCATTGGCAGCGGGTGCAGCCAGTGGCCAGCGTGGGCCCACCCGGAACGACCCGCTCCCGAGGGGACCTGTGACCACCACTGACGAGGGCCGCGCGCCGGCGACCGTCCTCCCCGGCTCCGCGCCCCGGCCGGTCCCCGGTGCGGCCGCCGGGCCGGGCCGGCTGCGCATGGCGCTCACCCTGGGTGTGTTCGTCGCCCTCGGGCCGCTGACGATCGACATGTACCTGCCGGCGCTGCCGACCATCACCGACGAGCTGGCGACGACGAGCTCCACCGTCCAGCTCACCCTCACCGGGACGCTGATCGGCCTGGCCCTGGGCCAGTTGGTGCTCGGGCCGCTGTCCGACGCGCTGGGCCGGCGCCGCCCGCTGCTGGCCGGTACGGCGCTGCACGTGCTCGCCTCGCTGCTGGTCCTGGTCGCGCCGAACGTCGCCGTCCTCGGGGTGCTGCGGCTGCTGCAGGGCGCCGGCGCCGCGGGCGGCGCGGTGATCGCGATCGCCGTCGTCCGCGACCTCTACGACGGCCGCGCCGCGGCGACGATGCTCTCCCGGCTCTTCCTGGTCATCGGGGCGGCCCCGGTGCTGGCCCCGACGCTGGGCGGGGAGGTGCTCCGCTTCACCTCCTGGCGCGGGGTGTTCGTGGTGCTGGCGGTCTACGGGCTGCTGCTGCTGGCCGTGGGCACAGCCACCCTGCGCGAGACGCTGCCGCCCGAGCGGCGCCGCAGCAGCGGTGTGCGCGGGACGCTGCGCAGCTACCGCGAGCTGTTGCGCGACCGCACCTTCGTGGGGCTGGTCATGGTCGCCGGGCTGACCATGGCCGGCCTGTTCAGCTACGTCTCCGGCTCCTCCTTCGTCTACCAGGACGAGTTCGGGCTCGACGAGCAGCAGTTCGCCCTCTTCTTCGGGGCCGGGGCCGTCTTCCTCATCGGCGCCACCCAGCTGAACCCGGTGCTGCTGCGCCGCTGGCAGCCCCAGCAGCTGCTGGTGTGGGCCACGGTTGCCGGCGCGGCCGCCGGACTGGTCCTCCTGCTGCTGGCCGTCACCGGCACCGGTGGCCTGTTCGGGGTGGCCGGACCGCTCTGGGGCGTGCTGGCCGCCTGCGGCCTGGCGCTGCCGAACGCGCCCGCGCTCGCGCTGTCCCGACACGGCGACGCGGCGGGCACCGCCGCAGCCCTGCTCGGCGCGATCCAGTTCGGCGTCGGCGCGCTGGTCGCGCCGCTCGTCGGGCTGCTGGGCAACGACGCCGCCGCGATCGGCATCGTGGTGGTGGCTGCGCTCGGACTGGCGATCCTCACCCTCATGCTGGTGGTCCGTCCGTGGCGGCTCCCCGCGGTCGACCCCGCGACCGTCTGACCCGCCCCGGACGTACGGTCCCCACGTGAGGTCAGCGGTGATCGACGGGCCGACCGATGCGCTGCTGCGCGCGGCCTGGTCGGCGCTGGGCGGCGAGGGCGGTGCCCTCGATCAGGTGCGGACGACGGGCGAGCCCGCCGTTCGGCTGCCCTCGTCCCTGCCCGTCCTGCCGGCGATGGTCGCCGCGGTCGGCGCCGCCACCCTGGCCGCCGCCGTGCTGGACGGCGCCCGCTCCGGTCGGGCGGTGCCGCCGGTGGACCTGGACGTCGGGCACGTGGCCCTCGCCGCCCGCAGCGAGCGCCATGCCCGGCGCGCCGGGCAACGCGCGGAGGATCTGTTCGCGCCGCTGTCCCGGTTCTGGGCGACGGCGGACGGCTGGCTGCGGCTGCACGCCAACTACGCCTGGCACCGCGAGCGGGCACTGCGGGTGCTGGGCGGTCCGGACGGCCCGGACGCCGTCGCGGCGGCCGTGCGCACCTGGCGTGGCGCCGACCTGGAGGACGCGCTCGCCGCGGCGGGGGCGATCGGGAACGCCGTCCGCACCCGGTCGGAGTGGGCGGCGCACCCCCAGGGCGCCGCGGTGGCCGCGCGGCCGCTGCTGACCTGGACCGCCCGGTCAGCGCCGGCCCGGCCGCCGGGGCCGGGCCGCGCGGCCGAGGGTGTCCGGGTGCTCGACCTGACCCGGGTGATCGCCGGACCGGTGGCCACCCGGATGCTGGCCGCCTGGGGTGCGCAGGTGCTGCGGGTGGACAGTCCGCGGTTGCCCGAGATGGCGGCCCAGGCGGTCGACACACTGCCGGGCAAGGCCAGCGCCACCCTGGACCTCGCCGACACCGACCGGCTGGAGGAGCTGCTCGCCGCGGCCGACGTCGTCGTGCAGGGCTACCGGCCCGGGGCGCTGGCCCGCTTCGGTCTGGACGCCGGCGCGCTGGCCGTGCGCCATCCGCACCTCACCGTGGTGACCCTGTCCGCGTGGGGCGCCACCGGACCGTGGGCCGGGCGGCGGGGCTTCGACTCCCTCGTGCAGTGCGCCACCGGGATCGCCGACGACGAGGGCTCCCCGGAGCGGCCGGGAGTGCTGCCGGCGCAGGTACTCGACCACGCCACCGGGTACCTGGCCGCGGCCGCCGTCCTGCTGTCCCTCGCCGGCACCGCGCGTGGGGCGCCTGCTCGTTCGGTCGAGCTGTCCCTGGCCTCGACCGCACACTGGCTGACCACGCCCTCCCCGCTGTCGGCGCCCGGAGCGACCCCGCCCTCCCCGCCGTCGGCGCCGGGAGCGGAGGAGGGGCGGTACCTGGTCACGCTCCCGGGCGCGGTGGACCCGGTCCAGGTGGTGGCCCCGCCGGGGCGGGTCGGGGACCTGGTACCCGCCTGGCACCGGACCACCGAGCTCGGCGCCGACCCGGTCGCCTTTCCCCCGGCCCGCGGCGGTCCCGCGGCGTGCTGAAGCCCGTCCGGCGCGTTCCGGATGGCACCGGAGCCGTGGACGATCTCCTGGCGCGATCGGGTGGCAGCGGTCACGATGGGCCACGATGACCCTCAGCAGCGGGGACCCCGCGCCGTGCCGGCGATGAATCCGTGGCTCGCGCTGCCCCACGGCGGCCCGAGCCCGGTGCTCACCCGGCGGTTGCGGGCCGCGCACGAGGCGCTGGTCACCCGGGCCGGCACGCCCTCGGGTGACCGGGTGCGCTCGGTGGTCTGGGACTCCTGGCGCCGCTCGCTCGCGGTCGGCGTCGACCCGGACGGGGCACCACCTCCGGTCGACCTGCTCGACGACGACCTGGTCGCCTACCGGGACGCCCACCCGTTGGCCGCGGTCATGCCGGTCATCCGGCGGTTGCTGGTGGCCGACGCCGAGGTCGACCGGATGATCGTGGCGGTCACCGACGCCGCGGGGCGGATGCTCTGGGTCGAGGGGGACGCCCGGCTGCGGTCGCGGGCGGCCGGGATGCACTTCGTGGAGGGCGCCTCCTGGGGTGAGGACGTCGCCGGGACCAACGCGCCGGGCACCGCGCTGGCCCTCGACCACGCCGTCCAGATCTACGGCAGCGAGCACTACCGCCGTCCGGTGCAGCCGTGGAGCTGCTCGGCCGCCCCGGTGCACGACCCGCTCACCGGCGCCCTGCTCGGCGCCATCGACGTCACCGGCGGTGACCACGTGGCCAGCCCGCACGTGCTCACCCTGGTGCGCGCGACGGTGGCCGCCGTGGAGTCGGAGCTGCGCTGGCTGCACCGTGACCAGGGCACCCGCCGGATCCGGGCGCCGGAGCCGCGCGTCGTCCCGGTGCTGGAGGTGCTGGGTCGGGACCGGGCACGGCTGACCACCGACGCCGGCGCGCAGGAGCTCTCCCTGCGGCACTCCGAGCTGCTGGTGCTGCTGGCCGAGGCGGCCGCCGCGGGGGAGGGCCGCACCGCCGAGCAGTTGGCGGCCGAGTGCCATCCCGGGGACACCGCCGCGGTGACCGTGCGGGCGGAACTGTCCCGGCTGCGCCGGCTGGTCGGCGACGAGCTGGTCGGCTCGCGGCCCTACCGGCTGCTCGGACCGGTGCAGACCGACGTCGAGGAGGTTCGCCGGCTGATCACCAGGGGGGCGCTCGGCTCCGCGCTGGACCGCTACCCCGGCGCGCTGCTGCCGCGCTCTGACGCGCCCGGGGTCCGGGCGGCCCGGGCCCGCCTGGCCGCCCTGGTGCGCTCGGCCGTGCTGGCCAGCGCCCGTCCGGACCTCCTGGTGCGCTACAGCGAGCTGCCCGAGTCCGCCGACGACCTGGGCGTCTGGCAGGCCTGCCTGACCGTGCTGCCCGCCGGGGCGGCGCGCCGGACCGTGGCGGCGGCGCAGGTGCAGCGGCTGCGCGGCGGGTACCGGGGCGTCAACCGCCGATGACGACCGCCTCGGAGGTGCCGACCTGCACGAACCGGACGGCACCGGTCCGGGAGTCCAGCGTCTGCTCCTCCATCCAGAACACGTAGGGCTCCCCGGGCGTCAGCCCGGTCATCGTGACGGTCAGTGGCAGGCAGCCGGCGGGCTGGGCGACGGTCTGCTGCGGCGCAGCCGGTTGTGCGCCGGTCACCAGGCGCTGGCTCACCGCCGACACCCGGTAGCCCTGCACCTCGGGGTGGCCGTCGGCCATCCAGCTGATGGTCGCCGTCCCGGCGCCCGGCTGGGCTCCCGGAACGATGCGGCGCGGGTTGCCGTAGCCGCCGCAGACGGCGGTGGGTGGGGTGTACGTCGGCGAGACCCCGTGGAACGCGGGCGCGACGGGCACAGTCACCTGGACCGGGCGGGGTGGCTGGGGGACCTGCATGCCGCCGGTGGCGGCCCTGACCGGGAGGTCGGGGTAGACGGCCTGCGGTGCCGCGTCGGTCCAGGGGGTGGCGGGCAGCGCCGCCGTGGCGGCCGCGACCTCCACCGGCGGGGCAGCGGGCGTGCACGCCGACAGCAGGCCGGCGGCCGCCGCGGTGACCGCGAGACCACCCCAGCGTCCGCGCAGCGCACCCCGGGTCGTGCCGCCCATGCAGGTTCCCTCCCTCGCCCGTCGTCCTTCCCCTGCTACGTCGGCAGCCCGGCGGCCGGACTTGACCCGGACGCCGAGGGCGCGGCGGGCGGTCTGCCTAGGCTCATCCCGTGCAGACCGCCCCCTCGACCGAGTCGCCGGCCATCTCCGCACCGGGCGCCGAGGGGGCGCCGCTGTCGCCCCGCCGGGTCGTGCTGGCCATCGGGGCCCTGGCGATCGGTGGCTTCGCCGTGGGGACGACGGAGTTCGTCACCATGGGGCTGCTGCCCGAGATCTCCCGCGGCGTGGACGTCGACATCCCCACCGGCGGTCACGTCATCTCCGCCTACGCCGTCGGCGTCGTCCTGGGCGCCCCGGTCATCGCCGCGCTCGGCGCCCGGCTGCCCCGCCGCCTGCTGGCCGTGGGCCTGATGACGGCGTTCCTGGTGGGCAACGCGCTCACCGCCCTGGCCCCCGGGTACCGCACGCTGCTGGTGGCCCGGGTGGTCGCCGGGCTGCCGCACGGCGCCTACTTCGGTGCCGCCTCGCTGATCGCGGCCTCGCTGGTCGCCCCGCACGTCCGGGGACGGGCGGTGAGCTCGGTGATGCTCGGTCTGGCCATCGCCAACGTGGTGGGCGTGCCCGCGGCCACCTGGCTCGGGCAGCACCTGGGCTGGCGCTCGGCCTACTGGGCGGTCGTGGCGATCGCCGCGCTCACCGTGGTGTCCGTGCTGGCCGTCGTGCCGAGCGCGCCGGGACGGGCCGAGGCGACGCTGCGCAACGAGCTGGGGGCGCTGCGCCGTCCCCAGGTGCTGCTGACGCTGCTGTTCGGTGTCGTCGGCTTCGGCGGCATGTTCGCCTTCTACAGCTACGTCGCCCCGCTGGTCACCGACGTCACCGGGATGCCGGCCGGGTTCGTGCCGATCGTGCTGCTGGCCTTCGGTGCCGGCATGGTGGCCGGGACGGCGCTGGGCGGCCGGCTCGCCGACCGGGCGCTGCTGCCCTCGCTGTTCAGCGCCGTCGTGGTGATGGGGCTGGTCCTGCTCGGCATGGTGCTGGCTGCCCGTCACCCGGTCTCGCTGGTGGCCGGCGGCTTCGTCGTCGCGGCGGCCAGCTCGGTGCTGGCGGTCTGCCTGCAGCTGCGGCTGATGGAGACCGCCGGCGAGGCGCAGATGCTCGGCGCCGCGCTCAACCACTCCGCGCTCAACACCGCCAATGCCCTCGGGGCCTGGCTCGGTGGCCTGGTCATCGCCGCGGGGGCCGGCTACACCGCGCCCAGCGTCGTGGGTGCCGGGCTGGCGGTGCTGGGCCTCGTCGTCCTGACCGTCTCGGCGGTGCTGCAGCTCCGGGACACCCGCCGGACGGCCGCGTTCGCCGAGTGACACATGGGCGGGGAGGACGTGCACCGCCGTCCACGCCGAGGTGTCGCTCGACGCGCAGGAGCCGGTCAGCGCGGTGTCTGCAACGCCGTGCAACGTTGCGCGGCTCGCAGCCTGCGGGCTGGGTACGGAGCTCGCTCCGCATCTGCGGACAACATCCGCCTCGTACTCCGCTGAAGCGGAGCCGGCGACCGGGCACGCGCAGGTAAGCGTGGCCTAATCCCTGTGCCCCTTGTCACACTGCGTGCAGATCTGCGGGGTGACCGCAGTGCGCAGCCGAAGCAACGGAGCGGAGGACCTGGTGACCCAGATCAATGTGCGGGTCGACGGGATGTCCTACACGGACGACGTCGAACCGCGGACCTTGTTGGTCCACTACCTGCGAGAAGGCCTGGGGAAGGTCGGCACGGTCGTCGGGTGCGACACCAGCAACTGTGGCGCCTGCACCGTCCACCTCGACGGCGAGGCCGTGAAGTCCTGCACCGTGCTGGCCGTGCAGGCCGACGGCAGCACGGTCACGACGATCGAGGGGATCGCCGACGGCGGGACCCTGCACCCCATGCAGAAGGCCTTCCACGAGATGCACGGCCTGCAGTGCGGCTTCTGCACCCCGGGGATGATCATGGCCTCGATCGACCTGGTCGGCGACAACCCCGACCCCAGCGACACCGAGGTACGTGAGGGCATCGAGGGCAACCTCTGCCGCTGCACGGGCTACCAGAACATCGTGCGGGCGGTGCAGCAGGCGGCCGCCGAGATGCGCGGGGCCGCTGCCACCGGGAACGGGCACGTCTCCCCGGCTGCCGTCGACACGGCCGCCGCCGACCACGTGGTGGCCCAGGCATGACCGCCGTCGAGGACCCCACCAGCGCCGTCGCCCCCCAGCAGCCGGCCAAGGAGGTCGGCCAGGCACGCCGCCGCAAGGAGGACGCCCGCCTGATCACCGGCAAGACCACCTGGACCGACAACATGGTGCTGCCGGGCATGCTGCACATGCACGTGCTGCGCAGCCCGGTGGCGCACGCCAAGATCTCCCACCTCGACGTCAGCGCGGCCCAGGACCGGCCCAACGTCGTGGCCGTCCTCACCGGCCGGGACCTCGCCGACGAGCAGGGTTCGGTCCCCTGCGCGTGGCCGGTCACGCCGGACATGGTCAACCCCGGCCACCCCTCGATCGCCGTCGACGAGGTCAACCACGTCGGCGAGGCCGTGGCGATCGTGGTCGCCCGCAGCCGCAGCGCAGCCGCCGACGCGATCGAGGCGATCGACCTCGACTACGACGTGCTCCCGCCGGTGCTGGGGATGGAGGAGGCGATCCAGGACGGCGCGGCCCTCGTGCACGACACGCTGACCTCCAACACCAGCTACCACTTCGTCTTCGACGCCGGCGAGGCCGGCACCGGGGCCGACACCGACCAGGCCTTCGCCGACGCGGAGGTCACGGTCAGCCGCCGGTTCCTCCAGC
>JAOPWG010000033.1 GCA_025965775.1 Modestobacter sp.
ATGCGCTGGCCCTCGTCGAGCGAGCGGTAGCCGCTCGTCTGGATGGCCGAGTAGTGGACGAAGACGTCCGGGCCGCCGCCGTCAGGGGTGGCGAAGCCAAACCCCTTCTCTGCGTTGAACCACTTCACTGTTCCTTCGGGCATTGCTCGCTCCTAGCTGAGGTCGTGCGTCGGGGTCCTGCCATCTGCAGGGCCTTCCCGACAGAGAGAACCCTAGTCGTACATGCACCACTTGCGCTGCCCCCCGTCCCCGCATCCGTGTCAGAACTGTGATTTTTCACTGTCCGGAGGGGGCCGGATGCCCTCCGGATACGACAGCAGCCGGGCTCCGGGGCGCGGAGGGGGCTCGGGCCGCCGCCGGACCGGGCACGAGGTGCCGACCGAGCGCCCCGCCCTGCACGCTCTTCTGCCGCCCTGCACGCGCTGCACCACGGGCAACGCGCCAAGAGAGCGTGCACAGCGCCGGAGGGCCGGCCAGGTCGCTGACGGGGGGCATGACGGCGGACGCGGACTGGCTCGCCCAACGGTTCGAGGAGCACCGGGACCTCCTGCGGGCGGTGGCCTACCGGATGCTCGGGTCCCGCGCCGAGGCCGAGGATGCCGTGGAGGGGTCCTGGTTTGCGGCTGAGCCGCTCCGACCCCGCGGCGTGGCCAACCTGCGCGGCTGGCTGACCACCGTCGTCGCCCGGTTGTGCCTGGACGCGCTGCGCACGCGCAGCGTCCGGCGGGAGGAGCCGCTGGGCGACGGCGTCCCCGAGCTCCTGGATCCGCCCGAGCGCGGCACCGACCCCGAGCACGAGGCGCTGCTGGCGGACTCGGTCGGGTCGGCGCTGCTGGTCGTGCTGCAGACGCTCACCCCGGCCGAGCGGATCGCCTTCGTGCTGCACGACCTGTTCGCCGTCCCGTTCGACCAGGTGGGGTCGGTGCTGGGGCGGACGCCGGACGCGGCCAAGCAGCTGGCCGGCCGGGCCCGCCGCCGGGTGCGCGGGTCCTCGCCGGATGGCGCGGGTGACCCGGTCCGTCAGCAGGAGGCGGTGCGAGCCTTCCTGGCCGCTTCCCGGGGCGGGGACCTCGCCGGCCTGCTCGAGCTGCTGGACCCGGCCGTCGTGCTGCGCGTGGTCTTCGGGTTCACCGTTGCCGGCGCCGCGTCGTCGGCATCGACCTGCTCGCGACGCCGGCCGGCTCGGCGACCGCACGCTCGCGCTGCTCGAGGAGTGACCGCGGCGGCCACGGCGCTCAGGCCGGGACGCCGAGCCGGTCGGGCCAGCCGGCCGTGGCCACGGCCGCCGCGTGCGCGGTGGTGAGGAACCGCAGCAGGTGCGCATCCGGGTCCTCCGCCGCCCGGACGTCGGCGTAGGGCAGCAGGAACTCTCCCAGGCCCACGTCGAACGCGGCCGGCGCCGGCTCGACCGGCTGGTGCCGGTAGGCGGACGGCTCGGGGTAGGCGTAGGCGTAGAAGACGCCCTCGGCGGCCCCGCCGGGCCAGTACCCGCAACTGGAGACCTCCTCGCTGTAGGCCTCGGTCATCACCCAGTCCGGGCAATGGGGGACGCCGCCGGGGTGCGGCGGGGCAGGACGGCCGGAGAACCGCGTGGTGGCGAGGTCGAAGGCGCCCCAGAAGAAGTGCACCGGGCTGGCCTTGCCGCGGAACTCCCCGCGGAACCGGCTCAGCACCCGGTGGGCGCTCACGAGAGAGGTCCAGAACCGGTGGGCGGCGTCGGGGTCGTAGCTGGCGTGCTCGTGGTCCTCGTCGAACGGGATGACCTCCGCGAGCTCCACCGGCGTCCCGGTGATCGGCACGTCCACGCCCAGCTCGGTGAGGTGACTGCGGAACTCGCCGGTGAAGTCGGCGACGCTGCGCGGCTCCAGCGCCATCCGGCGGCGGCCGCCGGTCGTCGTCCGCACCACGAGTTGGTGGCTGGTGAGGTCGAAGACCACCTCCACGCCCAGCCCGCGGTAGGGCATCAGCGAGGTCGTCAGGCCCACCGAGTCGACGTAGAGCGGCACGTGCCACCAGTGGTTGACCCACGGCGCCAGCGCCAGCCGCACCTTCCCGACGACCTGCGTCCACAGGTGCAGCGTGTCCCGGGTGTCCTGCCACTGCTCGAGCGGCAGCGCGGGCCAGGGGTCGTGGGTCGAGGGGTCGGCGGGGGAGGGTGAGGCAGCGTCGTCCATGCCCGATGCTGGCACCCCACCGCCCGCCGCTACAGCAGTCGGCCGTGCTGGTCCAGGAAGTCGGGGTCCATGTAGGGCTCCCCGGGGCGGTGGGTGCCGGCGGCGGTGTGCCCGGCGTACGGGGTGGGCGCGGGGCCGGCGGTCAGGGCCGGCCGGCCCGGCCGCCAGGCGCGCACCGTGATCGGGGCCCGCTCCTGCTCCTCGGCCAGCCGTGCCTGCTCGACCCGCCAGGCCCGGGCCCATCGGCGCCACCGGTGGCCCAGGACGTCGGCGGCGACGAGCGCGGCGATGCCCATGGCGACCACGAGGAGGCCGTTGACCACGGCGGTCGCGACGTCCAGCGCGGTCAGTTGCGGCCAGCCGATGGCGTCCAGCTGGTGCCCGACCATCTCGATGACGACGTACAGCACGCCGTACACCAAGAACGAGACCCTCATGACCTTGCCCCTCCGCGGACACTCCGACCCGTCGATCAACGACAGGTGCGGTGCCCAGCGGGAGCCGAAGTGCCACCTCGGTTGGCCGTTCTCACCCGTCCGGGGGACGGCGGGGTGCCCTCACTGCCGGACGTCGGCCGGTCCGGTGCCCATCGGCAGGCCGGCGGCGCACCACGCCTCCACGCCACCGGCCAGGTCGGTGGCCCGGTGCAGCCCGAGGGCACGCAGGGAGGCGGCCGCGAGGCTGGAGCTGTAGCCCTGCCGGCAGACGACGACCACCTCCAGGTCGTAGCCGGTGGCTTCCGGGATGCGGAAGTCGCTGCCGGGGTCCAGCCGCCACTCCAGCACTGTCCGGTCGATGACCACCGCCCCCGGCAGCTCGCCCTGTGCCCGGCGGTGGGCCTCGGTGCGCGTGTCCACGACCAGCGCCCCGCGCGCCGCGGCCTGCACCGTCTCGTGGGGGGACAGGCGCCGCACCCCGACCCGGCTGGCAGCCAGCAGGTCCTCCACGCCCACGGGGACAGCATCCCAGCCGGGGTCAGCGGCGGGTGGCGCCGTCCTGTCCGCTGTCGTCGCGGCGGATGGTGTCGTCGCGGCGGACGGTGTTCTCGGCGGTCGTGGCATCGTGCCGGCCATCGGGGGTGCCGTCCCGCCCGAGCCCGGGGGCGAGCTTCTCGGCCTTGGCGCGCAGCTCCTCGGCAGCCGAGCGGTCCTCCTGGGCCCGGCCGGCGCGCTCGCGTGCGTCCTGCTCGGCCTGCGCGGCCCGCTCCTCGACCTCCGCCCGTTCCCGCCGCGCGCGGGCTGCCTGCTCCTCGGCGAGGGCCTGCTCCCTGTCCGCACGCGCCCCGCGGACCTGGGCCTCGTGCAGGTGGTCGCGCGCCTGCTCCTGCTTGCGCTCCCTGCCCACGCCCCCGCGCTTCGCCAGGGCCAGGGCGATCAGTGCGAGCACCACCACGACGGCGATCACGATGACGACGATCAGCCAGGTGTCCATGGTCATCCTCCTCGGGGCCGGCGCTGCTCAGTTCCCCGCGGCCGGGGACCGGAAACGTCCGCGACCGCGCCGGCGGGCCCTTCCGGGGTCCGGGAAGGGCCGCCTCCCGGATGGGCCGAACTGCCCATGGCCCTCCGGCGGGCACCCCGGCTGGAATCGACGTGGCGCCGAAGTGCCGGCAGACCAGCCGGGTACCGGACGCGCCAGGGCGCCGGGAGTTCCAGTGAAGGCTGTCGTCTACCAGGGTCCCCGTCAGGTGCAGGTCATGGAGGTGCCGGACGCGCGGATCGAGCGGCCGACCGACGTGCTGGTACGGATCACCACGACCAACATCTGCGGCTCGGACCTGCACATGTACGAAGGGCGCACGGATTTCGAGACGGGCCGGTGGTTCGGCCACGAGAACATGGGCCAGGTCGTCGAGGTCGGTGAGGGCGTCGACAAGGTGAAGGTGGGGGAATACGTCGTCCTGCCGTTCAACGTCGCCTGCGGGCACTGCAAGAACTGCGAGCGGGGGCTGACCAACTACTGCCTGACCGCCCAACCGGTGGCCAACTGGGCCGGGGCGGCGTACGGCTTCGCCGACATGGGCCCGTGGCCCGGCGGGCAGGCCGAACTGCTCCGCGTGCCATGGGGTGACTTCAACTGCCTGCGCCTCGGTGAGGACGCCGCGGAGAAGCAGAACGACTACGTCATGCTCGCCGACATCTTCCCGACGGGTTACCACGCCACCGAGATGGCCAACGTGAGGCCCGGGGACCAGACCGTCATCTACGGCGCCGGTCCGGTCGGCCTGATGGCCGCCCTCTCCGCCACGATCAAGGGCGCGAGCCGGGTCATGGTCGTCGACCGGCACCCCGACCGGCTGCGGCTGGCCGAGGCCGTCGGGGCCGTCCCCATCGACGACTCGAAGGTCGACCCGGTCGAGGCCGTCAACGAGATGACCATGGGGCTGGGTGCGGACAACGGCTGCGAATGCGTGGGCTACCAGGCGCACGACACGCAAGGTCACGAGCACCCGAACATGACGCTGAACCGGCTGGTCAAGTCGGTGCGGTTCACCGGGGAGATCGGCGTGGTCGGCGTCTTCGTCCCCCAGGACCCGGGTTCGCCGGACGAGCTGTACAAGGAGGGGTACGTCGCCTTCGACTACGGCGAGTTCTGGTTCCGCGGTCAGAAGATGGGCAGCGGCCAGTGCCCGGTGAAGAGGTACAACCGGGCCCTGCGTGACCTCGTGGCTGCCGGCAAGGCCACGCCCTCCTGGATCGTCAGCCACGATCTGCCGCTCGACCGGGCTGCCGAGGGGTACGAGCACTTCGACGCCCGCGACGACGGCTGGACCAAGGTCGTCCTCCACCCGGACATGGCGATGGCCTGAGATGGCCGGGGAACTGAACGGCCGTCGGGTGGCGATCCTGGCCGCCGACGGCGTGGAGCGGGTCGAGCTCGAGAAGCCGCGGCAGGCGCTGCAGGACGCCGGGGCGAGCACCGAGGTCATCTCGATCGCCAGTGGCTCGATCGCCGCGCGGAACAAGGACCTGGAGGACGCCGGCACCTTCGGGGTGGACCGGCTGGTCGGGGCCGCCTCGGTCGACGACTACGACGCGCTGCTCCTGCCCGGGGGCACCGTGAACCCGGACAAGCTGCGGATGGAGCCCCCCGCGGTCGCCTTCGTGCGGGACTTCGTCTCCTCGGGCAAGCCGGTGGCCGCGATCTGCCACGGGCCGTGGACGTTGGTGGAGGCCGGGGTGGCGTCCGGGCGGCGGTTGACCTCGTGGCCGAGCCTGCGCACCGATCTGCGCAACGCCGGCGCCGAGGTCGTCGACGAGCAGGTCGTCACCGACGGCAACATCACCACCAGCCGGTCACCGGACGACCTGCCGGCCTTCTGCGACCGCATCGTGCAGGAGTTCGCCCGCACACCGCAGTCGGCCGGCGCGGGCGGTGGTGGGTGACCTCCGCCCTCGGTCAGGCCGCGTCGCTGGCCGCACGGGCCGGCGGCAGCGTCGTCCGTCAGATCCGCGCGGTCATCGGCCCGGCCAGCACGGCCCCGGCCGGCACCGCCGACGAGCCGGCGTCCGGGTGGCTCGTGGTGACCGTGTACCGGAAGCCGGCCGACGTCGACACCGGCCGGCTTCCGGCGGCGCTGGCCGAGTTCGGCGACCGGATCGAGGTCCGCATCCGTCCGGCGGCGGACAGCAAGGGCACCGAACTGGGCGCGAGGCTGCGAAAGCACCTCGTCGGACGGCGCGGGGAAGGCGCGCGGGCGTGACGCGCGCACCGAGCTGCGGTCGGCGCTGCGCCGGGCGGAGCAGCTGATAGAGGTCGGCGAGGTGCTGGTGGTCGACCCCACGCCCCACGGGAAACGGAACGCGACGCCGGGCGGCGCGCTCCTCGAGGCGGTGACCCGTCGCGCCGGCAAGGACGGGGTGCTGTGAAGGCGGTGACCTGGCGGGGGGTCGACGGGGTCGGGGTGGAGTCCGTGGACGACCCGCGGATCCTCAACTCCCACCACCTCGTCCTCGAGGTCGGGCTCACGGTGACCTGCGGCTCGGACCTGCACCTCCTGGGCGGGTACATCCCGGCGATGCGCTCCGGCGACGTGCTGGGGCACGAGTTCATGGGCACGGTCGCCGAGGTCGGCCCCGGTGTCACCAGGCACCAGGTCGGCGACCGGGTGGTGGTGTGCTCGTTCATCAGTTGCGGGCAGTGCTGGTACTGCCGCAACCAGCTGTGGTCCCTGTGCGACAACGGCAATCCCAACCCGGCGATCACCCAAGGCCTGTGGGGCTTCGCGCCGGGCGGCTGCTACGGCTACTCGCATGCCCTGGGCGGCTGGGCGGGCAGCCACGCGGAGGACGTCCGCGTGCCGCACACGGACCGGGGCGCCTTCCCGATCCCCGACGACGTCTCCGACGAGCGGGCACTGTTCGCCTCCGACGCCGCGCCGACCGGGTGGACCGGGGCGCACCAGGCCGAGGTCCGGCCGGAGGACGTCGTCGCGGTGTGGGGCGCCGGTGGTGTCGGGCAGATGGCCGCCCGCGCGGCGATGATCATGGGTGCCGAGCGGGTCGTCGTCATCGATCGGCTGGACAACCGACTCGAGCAGGTGCGCACGCACATCGGCGCGGAGACCCTCGACCACGAGGAGGTCGACGTGGCCGCCGAGCTGCGGGAGATGTCCGGTGGCCGCGGTCCGGACGTCTGCATCGAGGCGGTGGGCATGGAGGCCCACAGCCCCGGCCCGCAGTACCTCTACGACCAGGTCAAGCAGCAGCTGCGGCTGCAGACCGACCGCCCCACCGCCGTCCGGGAGGCCATCCACGCCTGCCGGAAAGGTGGGACCGCGTTCACCCTCGGCGTCTTCGCCGGACCGGTGGACAAGTTCCCGCTCGGGCGGTGATGAACAAGGCGCTGACCCTGCGCGGTGCCCAGCAGCACGGGCACCGCTACATCCCGGAGATCCTCGAGCGGATGAGCCGCGGCGAGGTCGTCACCGAGCACCTCGCCACCCACGTGCTGCCGTTCGAGGACGGGCCCAAGGGCTACGCGATGTTCGAGAACAAGCAGGACGGGTGCGTCCGCGCCGTCTTCCGGCCCCGTAGCTGAGGCGTCCGCCGGCCGCTGTGCACGGGCCTCACCTCCCGGCGATCCGGGCGGCGACCGCCGGGGGCATCGTCGAGCAGGCGTCGGCGTTGCCGCGGTCGGCCGCGTGGGCGCCGGCGGTGTCGTGGATGCCGATGGTCGCGACGGCTGCCTGCCAGCCGCCCATCCCCGCCAGTTCGGCCGGCACGTGCACGTTGGCCGCGCCGTTGACGAGGTCCACGGCGGCCGGGTCGGCTCCCGCGCCGATGTCGATGCCCCCGCCCGGCGCCCTGGTCACGCGGTCCGGGTCGGGGAGCACGCCCATCAGCTGGTCGGCCTGGTACTGGGTCACATCCCAGGGCGCCTCGCCGAAGTAGTACCAGCTGGCCGCGCAGATGCCGTACAGGTGCGGTCCGAACTGGGCGTAGTCGAGGTAGAGCTCCATGACGCGCTGGTCGGGCAGGGCGAGGCTCAGCTCCGAGGCCAGGACGGCCTCGATCGCCTTGCGGGCCGGATCCTGGTGCGGCCACAGGAAGACGTTCTTCGCCAGCTGCTGGGGGATGGTCGAGCCGGTGGGGTCCGGCCGGCCGTGCAGGTAGGCCGCGACCCGGGCGCTGAAGGCGGCGACGGTGAACGCCCCGGGTCGCGGGCCGAGTTCCTCGTCCTCGTGGGCGATGGCGGCGGCGATCGTGTACCGGCTGACGTGCTCCAGCGAGACGTGCTGGTGGATGACCGGCCGGGTGTCCTGCAGCATGAACGCGGTCCGGTCGGGGGCCCACCAGCGCAGGGTCACGATGAAGCCCGCGGACACCAGCTGCAGGAGCAGGACCGCGACGAGGAGACGGCGGGCGACCCGCCACACGCGGGAACGCGGGCCCGGCACCGCTGTCCGTGGGCCGCCGGGTCCCCCGGACGGTGGCCCCGGCCACGGATAGCTGCCGGGTCGGGGCGGGGGAGTGGCCGGGGCCGCCGGCGGCAGCCGCACCTCGGGCTCCGGCCACAGCAGGCCCATCCGCCGGCCGTCGCCCGCGCCCGGCGCCGTGCGGAGGCCGCCGGCCGGTGTGCCCTGCCCGAGGACCATGCCATGAGCCTGGCTGCTCCGACCCGCGGCGGCAAGGCTCCCCAGCAGACTCCTATCCACTGCTCAGCGCGATGCCGGGCACGACGGTGCTGTCGCCGAACCTCGGGAGCACGGCCGGCGTGGGCGCCGGGGCCGACGACCCAGGGTTCGTGCGACAGGGACTTCATGCCCGTTCAGGCGTTCTTCAGGTGCCGGGGGGCGTAATGATGGTCATGCCCACCTGGGGACGAGACACGGCCCGACAGTCGTGGGCCGGCGGCGAGGTGATCGTGACCCATCCCCCGCCAGGACCACGGACGCCGGGAACAGTGGGCGCCGACGGGATCGAGCCCCTGTCCGGCGTCCGGCAGAGCGCCGGCCCGGAGCCCCCGGGACCCGCCGGTGCCTGTCCTGGGCCGGCCGGTGACCGACCCGGGCGGCGCCTGCGCGGAACCTGGATGCGGCTGGCGGTCGGGGCCGGGGAGCTGGCCTCGCAGGCGTCGCGGCGCCTACGCGGAGGGGAGGGCGTGGTCACTCGTGGCCGGGTCGTCCTCGCCCTGGACCCGGGGGCGCTGTCCCAGCTGGCAGCCGGCCGGCGGGTGGTGCTGGTGACGGGGACCAACGGCAAGACGACCACGGCGCACCTGCTCGCTGCCGCGCTCCGGACCCTCGGGCCGGTGGCGCACAACGACAGCGGAGCCAACATGGTCGACGGTGCGGTCGCCGCTCTGGCGGCCCAGCGGGATGCGCCGCTGGCTGTGCTGGAGGTCGACGAGCTGCACCTCGGTCGGATCGCGGACGCCGTGGCGCCTGCGGTCGTGGTGGTGCTGAACCTGAGCCGCGACCAGCTCGACCGGGGCGCAGAGGTGGCGGCCGTGGCGGCCAGTGTCCAGGACGCCCTCGGACGGCAGCCCGACACGCGGATCGTGGCCAACCGCGACGACCCGGTGGTGGTGGCGGCCGTGGCCGGCCGGCCCCATGTGACCTGGGTGGCGGCGGGGGCCACCTGGTCCGGCGACACCGCGGTCTGCCCCGCCTGTGGGCGGCGGCTCACCACGGCCGCGGAATGGTCGTGCCGGTGCGGGCTGTCGCGCCCGCCGGCGGCGTTCGAGTTCCGCGAGGGGGTGGTCCACGGTGCGCGGACGACGACGCCCCTTCACCTGCAGTTGCCGGGCCGGTTCAACGTGGGGAACGCGCTGGCGGCCATGGCGGCCGCGCAGCTGCTCGGGGTGGCGCCGGGCGACTCGGCCGCCGCGATGGCCGACGTGCAGTCCGTGGCGCACCGCTACGCCACCGTCCGGCACGGCCGCCACGAGCTGCGCCTGTTGCTGGCGAAGAACCCCGCCGGTTGGGCGGAGATGCTGCCCCTGGTCCGGAACTGCCCGGCGCTGCTCGTCGTCGTCAACGCGCGGGAAGCGGACGGTCGCGACACCTCGTGGCTGTGGGACGTGCCCTTCGAGGACCTGGCGCCCCGGACGGTCGTGGGTGCCAGTGGTGAGCGCGCCGCCGACGTCGGACTCCGGCTGAGCTATGCCGGGATCCGGCACGACACGGAGGCCGACCCGCTGGCCGCCGTGGAACGGCTCCCGCCCGGTGTGGTGGCGGTGGTCGCGAACTACACCGCGTTCGCCGACCTGTGGCACCGCCTGGCCGGCTCGGCGGCGCGATGAGCGGGGAGTCGATCGTCCGGATCGGGGTGCTGCTGCCCGACGTGCTGGGCACCTACTCCGACCGGGGCAACGCCACCGTGCTCGCCCAGCGGCTCCGGTGGCGCGGTGTGGACGCCGATGTGATCACCGTGACCGCGGGCTCGCGGCCACCGGGTGACTGCGACGTCTACGTGATCGGCGGAGGCGAGGACGCCGCCCAGTCCTTCGCCGCCGAGTGGCTCCGGCGGCACCGGCAGCTGCGCACCAGGCTGCAGACGGCACACGTCTTCGCGGTGTGCGCCGGGCTGCAGGTGCTCGGTCACTGGGTCGAAGGCGTCGACGGACGCCGCCGGCCCGGGCTCGGCATCCTGGACCTCACCACCTCCCCCGGCCGGCGCCGGTCGGTCGGCGAGGTGGTCGCCAGCTGTGTCCTGCCCGGGGTCGGGACGCTCACCGGCTTCGAGAACCATCGCGGAGTGACCCGGCTGGGACCGGATGCAGCACCGCTCGCCGCGGTGGTCCACGGCGTCGGCAACGGCAGCGGTGACGGGGGGGAGGGCGCCCTCACGCCGACCGTCATCGGCACCTACCTGCACGGGCCGGTCCTGGCTCGCAATCCGGCCCTGGCCGACCACATCGTGCACACCGTCACCGGCCGGGACCTCTCACCGCTCGAGCTGCCCGACCAGGACGACGTCCGGCACGTCCACCTGGCCGTCGCCGCCCGGCGCCCCCTCGATCCGCTACGTCGGATCCGGGCAGCCCTCTGCCGCCCGCGACACGGGTGACCGCACCCGTGGGAGCGGCAACGAATCGATGCGGTTCCGTCTGCCGTTGACGCTGCCGCAGTGGTAGCGCCATGCTGCGCCAGTGTCTGTGTCGGAGCACACGGAGCCATCCGCTCCGGTTCCCCGGCGACGGTGAGGCGCGCCGCGACCGAGGAGGACGCGATGACAGCGACGCAGGTACGTGCGATCAGGGCCGGCGACAAGCTCCTCGGCCGGGTGGCCTTCGTGACCGGCGGCACCCGCGGGATCGGAGCGGCGATCTGCCGCAGTCTGGCTTCCCAGGGCGCCGACGTCGCCGCCGGCTACAGCGGCAACCAGGAGGCGGCCGAGGCGTTCGCCCGGGACTTCTCCAGCACTTTCCCGGACCGCCACGTGACCGTGCACCGTGGCGACATCGGATCGGCGGACGACTGCCGTCGCTGTGTCGACGAGGTGATCGACCAGCACGGTCGGCTGGACATCCTGGTCAACAACGCCGGCATCACCGTTGACCGGACCGTGCTGAAGATGGTCGACGAGGACTGGCGGCGGGTGATCGACGTCAACCTGTCGGGAGCGTTCTACCTGTCCCAGGCCGCGTTGATCCACATGCTCGAGCGCGGCAGCGGGCGCATCGTGGTGATCTCCTCGGTGATCGGTGAGACTGGCGGCATCGGGCAGGTCAACTACGCGTCGGCCAAGTCGGGGCTGTTCGGTCTGACCAAGACGCTGGCCCGGGAGGCCGCGATGCAGCTGCGGCGTGCGGGCCGGACCGACGGGATCGGGGTCACGGTGAACGCCGTGACCCCGGGCTACATCGGGACCGAGATGCTGGACGCCGTCCCCGAGAAGGTCCTGGACGGCCTTCGGGCGAAAATCCCCCTCGGGCGGCTGGGGCAGCCGGACGAGGTCGCCCGGGTGGTGCACTTCCTGGCCGCGGACGCCTCGTCGTACATCACCGGCCAGGTGTGGGGCGTCAACGGCGGCCTCGACATGTAGGCCTCGGCAGGTCGCAGTACGCCCGGACCTGTGCCGTCGACCTCGGCCGGGCGATCCACAGGGAGGGGTGCACGGGTGTTCGACCGCATCGCTGTGATCAACCGGGGCGAGCCTGCCATGCGCCTCATCCGCGCCGTCCGCGAACTCAATTCCGAGCACGGCTACGGCACCCGGGTGATCGCGCTGCACACCGAGGCCGAGCGGCGGGCGACGTTCGTGCGCGCCGCCGACGAGGCCGTCCTGCTCCGCGAGAACGGCCCGGGGAACCCGTATCTCGACCACGAGGAGCTCGGCCGGGCGTTGCGCGCCAGCCGCGCCGACGCGGCCTGGGTCGGCTGGGGTTTCGTCGCGGAGGACCCCGCCTTCGCCGAGCTGTGCGCCGATCTCGGCGTGACGTTCATCGGGCCGCCGCCGGCGGCGATGCGGCTCCTGGGCGCCAAGATCGAGGCGAAGGTCCTCGCCGAGCAGACCGGCGTCCCCGTCGCGCCCTGGAGCGGCGGCCCGGTCGAGGGGCTGGCGGACGGTCGCCGGCACGCTGCCGCGATCGGCTACCCGCTCATGGTCAAGGCGAGGAGCGGCGGCGGGGGCCGGGGTATCCGCATCGTGCGTGCGGAGGAGGAGCTCGAGGAGGCGCTCGACCGCACCCGGACCGAGGCGCTGCGCACCTTCGGGGACCCCGTCGTGTTCATGGAGCGGCTGGTCGAGGGCGGCCGGCACGTCGAGGTGCAGGTGATCGCCGACCAGCACGGTGCGGTGTGGGCACCGGGGGTCCGGGACTGTTCGGTACAGCGGCGCAACCAGAAGGTCCTCGAGGAGTCGAGCTCGCCGGCGCTGAGCCGCGAGCAGGACGACGCCCTGCGCGAGTCCGCCATCGCGCTGGTCACGGCGGCCGGCTACGTGGGCGCCGGCACCGTGGAGTTCCTCTACCAGCCGGCCGAGAAGCTCTTCACCTTCCTGGAGGTCAACACCCGGCTGCTGGTCGAGCACCCGGTGACGGAGGAGACGACCGGGCTCGACATCGTGAAACTGCAGTTGCACGTGGCCGTCGGCGGCCGGCTCGACGGCGACCCGCCTGAGGAGTTCGGCCATGCCGTGGAGGCGCGGCTCAATGCCGAGGACGCCGAGCAGGGCTTCGCTCCCGCGCCCGGCCGGGTCGAGCTCATGCGCCTGCCCGCCGGGCCGGGTGTGCGCGTGGACACCGGCATGACCGTCGGGGACGTCATCCCCCCGGCCTACGACTCGATGATCGCCAAGGTGATCGCCTGGGGGCGGGACCGGCCCGAAGCCCTGGCGCGCCTGC
>JAOPWG010000063.1 GCA_025965775.1 Modestobacter sp.
CTGCTGGGGGTCGCGGTGATGACGGCGGCCGAGAAGGTCGAGCAGGCGATCACGCACCGACCGGACTCCTACGTCCCCGCACGCACGCTGCTCACCCTGCTGGGGCGCCACCCGTCCGACGGGGATCGGCCGACGGTGTGGAACCACGCGATGCACTACGGCACCGGCGCCGTGCTGGGTGCGTTGCGCGGCGTGTGGGCCGCCGTCGGGCTGCGCGGCCCACAGGCGCACCTGGCGCACGCCGTCGTCCGGTTGTCCACCGATCAGACCCTGGAGAACATCACCGGCGTCGGCGCGCCGCCGTCGACATGGCCACCCGACGAGCGGGTCATCGACGTCCTGCACAAGGCGGTCTACTCGGTCGCCACCGGCCTGCTCGCCGAACGGCTGATCCGCCCCGATCTGCAGTCCCGCCGCGGCCGCCGCAGCCACTGAACCCGCCGAGCGGCCGACGTGCGCTGTCCCCGGAACGGAGGCCCGCGGTGACGAGCGCCCGGACCCGGCCGGTCCCCGTCGACCGACGCCGGTCGCTGCTCGTCGGGGCCATGATCGGCATCGCCGTCATGGCGGCCGCGGACACCATCGTCTTCCACCAACTGCTGAGCTGGCACCACTTCTACGACCGGTCCACCCGCGACATGAGCCTGCTGTCGGACGGGCTGCTGCAGACGACCTACCTCGCGCTGCTGGTCGCCGGGTTCTTCTGGTTCGCCGACCTGCGCCGCCGGCGCACCCTGGCGCGCCGCTCGGCATGGGCCGGCTTCGTCCTCGGGCTCGGCGCGTTCCAGCTCTTCGACGGGATCGTCGACCACAAGCTGCTGAAGGTGCACCAGATCCGCTACGACGTCGACGTGCTGCCCTACGACCTGGCGTGGAACGGCGCCGCGGTGGCCCTCCTGGTCCTCGGCGCGGTGCTCGCCTGGCGGTCCCGCGACGAGGGCCGGATACCGCCGGCCGAGCACGTGACGGGGCCGTGACCGGCTTGGTCGAGCTGCTGCCAGTGGCGCATGGCGGCACCCATCCTGGCGGCACCGCTGCCGGGACGTGGCCGCTGCCGATCCTGGTGGCCACCCTGCCGATGGCGCTCTACCTGGCCGGCGTCGGACGGCTGCACCGGAGCGGGCGAACCTGGAGCACGTGGCGGACCACTGGCTTCGGTCTCGGTCTGATGCTGGTCGCCGCCGCGCTGTCCCCCGCTGTCGAGGCCGCCGCGGCCGACGCACGCGGGCACATGGTGCAGCACCTCCTGCTGGGCATGTACGCACCGCTCGCACTGGCCCTGGGTGCACCGATGACGCTGCTCCTTGCCGCGCTGCCACAGCGCTCCCGCCGGCGGGTGGCCGCGGTGCTGCGGACCCGACCGCTGCACGCGCTGACGCATGTGGCCACCGCCGTCGTGCTCAGCGTCGGCGGCCTGTACCTGCTGTACCTGACCCCGCTGTACGCGCTGACCACCCACTCGGAACTGGCGCACCACCTGCTGCACGTGCACCTGCTGCTCGCCGGCTACCTGTTCGCCTGGGCGGTGGCAGGCCCCGACCCGGCACCGCGTCGGCCCGGCATGGCGGCACGGATCGCCGCAGTCATCGCCGCGGGCGGCGCGCACAACTTCCTGGCCCAACTGCTGTACTCCCGCGCCCCCCACCTTCCCCCCGGGAGCGGTCACAGCGCGGTTGAGATGGAGCTGGCCGCGCAGTGGATGTACTACGGCGGGCACCTGGCCGACCTGGCCCTGCTCACCGCGCTGTTCGCCGCCTGGTACCGCCGTACCGGGCGGCGGCTCCCCGCCGTCCCCCCTGCGTCCGCAGCCGGCCTGCCCCTGCAGTGACCGTCTCCGTCCCGCCGCTCGACCACGACGTGACTGCGACGAAACCGCATGCCCGGCCACGGACCGGGAAAGGGGGGAAGATCTCGACCCCGACATCCGGAGGCACTGCCGTGGCCCGTTCGATCGCCGATCAGACCGTCGAGGAGCTCGGCGGCCCGGGCAGCGTGCTGGCCCGCCAGCGCCGCGACCACCAGGAACTCGACCGGCTGCTGCACGAGCTGGACGGCACCACCGGCGCGGCCCAGCGGGCGGTGCTGCGGCGGATCAACCGGCTCGTGTTCAGCCACGCCTTCGCCGAGGAGACCGTGCTCTGGCCCGTGCTGCGACGGGTCCTGCCGGACGGCGACGCGCTCACCCTCCGGGTCGAGGAGGAGCACCAGGAGGTCAACGAGCTGGTCGCTGAGCTGGAGACCCTGGAGCACGACGATCCTCACCGGCCCAAGCGGCTGTCCCGGCTGACCCAGGTGCTGAGGGAAGACGTGCGGGACGAGGAGGACGTCCTCTTCCCTCGGCTGCAGGAGAAGCTCGACGTGGACCGGCTGCGCCGACTCGGCAGGCAGTGGCAGGTCGCCCGCCGGCTCTCCCCGACCCGCCCGCACCCGACCGTCTCCCGCCGCCCGCCGGGCAATGCGCTGTCCGGCGTGCCGCTGTCATTGGTCGACCGCACCCGCGACCTCCTCGACCGGGCACCGGAGCCGT
>JAOPWG010000083.1 GCA_025965775.1 Modestobacter sp.
GTCCGCCGACGGCTGGCAGCTGGAGCACTACCCCGCGCTGGACCCGCACGGCCTGCCGGTGAAGCTGCTGCGCGACGGCGACGGCAACGCCGTGGTCATCAACGTGCCGCTGCCCGAGGGGCGCACCCTCTACGCGCACGTCTGGCGCGCCCAGGTCGGCCGGGTCTCCCTGCTGCTGCTCGACAGCGACATCGAGGAGAACGCCCCGGCCGAGCGCGGGGTCACCGACCGCCTCTACGGCGGCGGTGAGGACCACCGTCTCCGACAGGAGATGCTGCTGGGCATCGGCGGCGTGCGTGCGCTGCGGGCCTACTGCTCGCTGACCGGCACTCCGCAGCCGGAGGTCTTCCACGCCAACGAGGGGCACGCCGGCTTCCAGGGGATCGAGCGCATCCGGGAGCTGACCGAGTCCCACGGGCTGTCCTTCGCCGAGGCCCTGCAGGCGGTCCGCGCCGGCACCGTCTTCACCACCCACACCCCGGTGCCCGCCGGGATCGACCGGTTCCCCAAGGCTCTGATCGAGCGGTACTTCAGCGGCTTCGGCGTCCCGGTCGACCAGCTGCTCACGCTGGGCGCCGAGGAGGACCCGAGCAAGTTCAACATGGCGCACATGGGCCTGCGGCTGGGCCAGCGCGCCAACGGCGTGAGCCAGCTGCACGGCCGCGTCAGCCGCGGCATGTTCGGCGACCTGTGGCCGGGGTTCGACGAGGACGACGTGCCGATCCGGTCGATCACCAACGGTGTGCACGCGCCCACCTGGACCGCCCGTGAGCTGGTCGAGCTTGGCACCCAGTCCACCAGCCAGGGCGACCCGGTCGACGTCGTCGGCGACGTGTTCTTCGACGGGGTGGACCGGATCGACGCCGGCGAGCTGTGGATCACCCGGCGGCTGCTGCGCGGCCGGCTGGTCGACGAGGTCCGCCGCCGGGTCCGGGAGACGGCGCTGTCCCGCGGCGCCGCGGCGGCCGAGCTCGGCTGGACCGATACCGCCTTCGACCCCGACGTGCTGACCATCGGCTTCGCCCGCCGGGTGCCCTCCTACAAGCGGCTGACCCTGATGCTGCGCGACCCGGCCCGTCTCAAGGCCCTGCTGCTGGACCCCGAGCGGCCCGTCCAGCTGGTCATCGCCGGCAAGAGCCACCCGGCCGACGACGGCGGCAAGCAGCTGATCCAGCAGATGGTGAAGTTCGCCGACGACCCGGAGATCCGGCACCGGATCGCGTTCCTGCCGGGCTACGACATCGGCATGGCCCGGTACCTGTACTGGGGTTGCGACGTGTGGCTGAACAACCCGCTGCGCCCGCTGGAGGCCTGCGGGACGTCGGGCATGAAGTCCGCGCTCAACGGCGGGCTGAACCTCTCCATCCGCGACGGATGGTGGGACGAGTGGTTCGACGGCCAGAACGGCTGGGCGATCCCGACCGCCGACGGCGTGCAGGACCACGACCGCCGGGACGAGGTCGAGGCGCAGGCCATCTACGACCTGCTGGACAAGCAGGTGCTGCCCCGGTTCTACGAGGTGGACAAGGACGGCATTCCCACGCGGTGGGTGGAGATGGTGCGGCACACCCTGCGCGTGACCGGCCCCAAGGTGCTGGCCACCCGCATGGTCCGCGACTACGTGCAGGACCTGTACGTGCCGGCGGCCTGCTCCGCCCGCACGCTCGCCGCGGGCGGCTACGAGACCGCCCGCAGTGAAGCCGCGTGGCGATCCCACCTGCTGGACAACTGGCACGGGGTCCGGGTCGTCCACGTGGAGGCCACCGGGGTGGGCGACACCCCGGAGATCGGGTCGACCATCGACCTGCGGGCCGAGGTCGAGCTGCCGGGCCTCACCCCGGGCGACGTCCTCGTCGAGGCCGCCTTCGGCCGGGTCGATGACGCCGACGGGCTGCACGAGGTCACCACCGTGCCCATGCAGCAGGACGGGACCGAGGGTTCCCGGCACTGGTTCACGGCCACCGTGCCGCTCGAACGGACCGGCGCGTTCGGCTACACCGTCCGGGTGCTCCCGCACTCCGAGCACCTGGCCGACCCGGCCGAGCTGGGCGTGGTCGTCAACGCCTGAGCGGTGACACCGCGACCCTCGGGTCGCACCGCGGCCACGTGCCGTGCCCGGTCCGCGCTGAGCCGTGTCGTGACACTCCGTCGGGAACCCCCCGGGCCCCGCACCGGAGTGTCACAGCGGTCTTGTGGACCGCGACGGAACGGTGAGAGGGTGCGACTCCTGCGACCCCTGGTGACCGGTGGTGCACGGGGTGCACGGGCGTCGCTTCGACTCGGCGTGCCATGCGACGCGCGGGCACCGGATGCGCAGGGGGCCAACTAGGCTGGCCTCCATGCCCGACCGCTGTGAGGTGCTCCCCGGAGACTCTGTCGTCGCCCGTCGTGGCGGCGGCCTGCTGTGGGTGGACGCCCCCGGTTCCCCCGCGCTGGTGGCCGCCCTGCACGCCTGTCTCGGGGTGGCCGGTCCCGGCTCCGAGCGCGTGCTGGCCGCCGTCGCCGGCCAGGTCTCCCGACTGTCCGACGGCCCGGCGTCCTTCGCCCTGGTGCTGGCCGACGCCGCCGGTGGCGTCGGCTCCGGGGTGGCGCTGTGGTCCGGGAAGGGTCAGCCGGCCGTCGACGGGGTCCCGGTCTCGGGTTCCGCGGTGGACGGCTGCACGCTGGCCAGTGGGTTCGCGCTGGGGCAGACGCTCTACGTCGGTCCCGGCCAGCCCGCCGCCTCGATGCCCCCCGGCGTCGCCTTCGACCTGACCGAGGGCACCGTGCCGGGTTCCGGCGCGCTCCTGCAGCTGGCCGCGGCGGCTCCCTCCGGGGTGACCGTCCCGCCGGCCACCTCCCTGCCGCCGGCCGAGTCGTTCACCGCCGGTTCGGACACCGGGTTCGGCGCCCCCAACCGGGCGCCGGCGTCCCAGCCGATGGGTCAGGTGGGCGAGTCCACCGCCTTCTGGCGGCCGGAGCCGGCCTCGGCCCCGGTGCTGCGCTTCGACGACGGCATGGTCGTCACCGTCGACGAGGACCTCGTCCTGGGCCGGCGTCCCGACGGGCACGAGCTGGTGACCAGCGGCAACGCCCGCCCGGTGCCGATCGCCGACACGCAGAACGTGCTGTCCTCGGCGCACGCGGCGATCCAGCGCCAGGGCCGGGAGGTCTCGCTGACCGACCTCGGTTCGCTCAACGGCACCCACGTCGCCGGCCCGGAGGCCACCGAGTGGACCCAGCTGGAGCCGGGCGTCTCGCACCCGCTCTCCGACGGCGACCGGCTGCTGCTGGGCTGGACCGTCATCACCTTCGAACAGCCCGCCGAGTGACCCGCTAGGGCGTGCGCAGCACCCGCAGCGCCCAGACGGAGCGTCCGGGCATCCGCACCGGGCCCGGCGGCACCACGGTCGGCCGCGGCGGCGCACCGGTCGGGTACTCGGTGGCGACCACCAGCTCGTAGCCATCGCCCCACGGGGCCCCCGGCAGCTGGACCTCGACCGGGTGCGGGCCGGCGTGCAGCCACACCAGGTAGGACTCGTCGACGACCGGCCGGCCGCGCTCGTCGCGGTGCCGGATGCCGCGGCCGTCCAGGTACATGCCGATCGTCTGCAGCCCGGTGTCGAACCAGTCGCTGCTGGTCAGCTGACCGCCGCCGGGGGCGAACCAGGCCAGGTCCCGGGTACCACCGGTGCCGGGCAGCTCGGTGCCGGGGATCTCGGTGCCCTCGAAGAACGCCTCCTGGCGCAGCACCGGGGACCCGCGGCGCAGCGACACCAGACGGGAGACGAAGGTCCACAGGTCGGCGTCGATGCTGCCCCAGTCCAGCCAGGAGACGTCGTTGTCCTGGCAGTAGGCGTTGTTGTTGCCACCCTGGGTCCGCCCCATCTCGTCGCCGGCGGTGATCATCGGCACGCCGGTGGACAGCAGCAGCGTGGCCAGGTGGTTGCGCACCTGCCGGGCGCGCAGCTCGAGGACCGCCGGGTCGTCGGTGGGCCCCTCGACGCCGCAGTTCCAGTTCCGGTTGTGGTCCTCGCCGTCCCGGTTGTCCTCGCCGTTGGCCCCGTTGCGCTTGTGCTCGTAGGTGACCAGGTCGGTCAGCGGGAACCCGTCGTGGGCGGTGACGAAGTTGACCGAGGCGAAGGGCCGCCGTCCGTCGGAGCGGTAGAGGTCCGAGGAGCCGGTCAGCCGGTAGGCGAGGTCCCGGACGCCGACCCGGGCGCCGGACCACACGTCGCGCACGGTGTCGCGGTACTTGCCGTTCCACTCCGTCCAGGGGGGCGGGAAGTTGCCCACCTGGTAGCCGCCCTCGCCGACGTCCCAGGGTTCGGCGATCAGCTTGACCTGGCTGACCACCGGGTCCTGGTGGACGACGTCGAAGAACGCCGAGAGCCGGTCGACGTCGTGCATCGAGCGGGCCAGCGCCGAGGCGAGGTCGAAGCGGAAGCCGTCGACGTGCATCTCGTCCACCCAGTAGCGCAGCGAGTCCATCAGCAGCGCCAGCACCGGTGGACGGCGGACGTCCAGGGTGTTCCCGCAGCCGGTGTAGTCGGTGTAGTGGGCGGGGTCCCCGCCGCCGAGCCGGTAGTAGCCGCCGTTGTCGATGCCCTTGAACGACAGGGTCGGACCGGTGTGGTCGCCCTCGGCGGTGTGGTTGTAGACCACGTCGAGGATCACCTCGATCCCCGCGGTGTGCATCGCCTTGACCATCGCCTTGAACTCGGTCACCTGCGCGCCCCCGGAGCCGGCGGAGCTGTAGGCGGCGTGCGGGGCGAAGTAGCCCAGCGTGTTGTAGCCCCAGTAGTTGGTCAGCCCGCGGCGCAGCAGGTGCGGCTCGCTGACGAAGTGGTGCACCGGCAGCAGCTCGACCGCGGTGACCCCCAGGGACGCCAGGTGCTCGACGAAAGCGGGATGGGCCAGCCCCGCGTAGGTCCCGCGCAGCGCCAGAGGGACGTCGGGGTGCCGCTTCGTCGCGCGCTTGAGGTGCACCTCGTAGATGACGGTGTCCGACCACGGGGTGCGCAGGGTGTGGTCGCCCTCCCAGGGGAAGGAGTCGTGGACGACCACGCCACGGGGCACGAACGGCGCGGAGTCGGCCGGGTCGGGCGCCCCCGGGTCGGAGTCGCGGTGGCCGAACAGCGAGGGGTCCAGGCGCAGCTCGCCGTCCACGGCGCGGGCGTAGGGGTCCAGCAGCAGCTTCGCCGGGTTGTACCGGGCCCCGGAGGGCGGGTCGTGCGGGCCGTGCACCCGGTAGCCGTACCGCTGACCGGGCCGGACGCCGGGCAGCCGGCCGTGCCACACCTGGTGGGTGGTCTCCTGCAGGCGCTCGCGGTGCTCGTGGCCGGCGGCGTCGAACAGGCACAGCTCCACCCCGGTCGCCCCGGCCGTCCACAGGGCGAAGTTCGTACCCGTGCCGTCCCAGTGGGCGCCCAGTGGCCCGGACGTCCCCGGCCACACCTCGACCGGCGGCCCGGCCGGGGATGCCCGCACGGGGCCTTCTCGCTCGCTCACCTGACGCATCGTGCCCGAACCGCTCCCGGCCGTCTGCCGGCCGGGTCACCGACACTCCCGGCGGGTTGATTGGATGGCGCACGTGGAGAGCCAACCGGTCGTCGAGATCCGGGACGTCGACGTCGTGCGTGGGCAGGCCCACCTGCTGCAGGGCGTCGACTGGACCATCCGGGACGACGAGCGCTGGGTGCTGCTGGGGCCCAACGGGGCGGGCAAGACCACGCTGCTGCAGCTGGCCTCGGCGCAGATGCACCCGACCTCCGGGGAGGTCCAGATCCTGGGGGAGACCCTGGGGGCGGTCGACGTCTTCGAGCTGCGGCCGCGGATCGGGCTGACCAGCGCGGCGCTGGCCCAGCGGATCAGCCCCGGCGAGCGGGTCGGTGACGTCGTGGTCAGCGCCGGCTACGCCGTGGTGGGCCGGTGGCGGGAGCGTTACGACGTCCACGACCTGACCCGGGCGGCGATGCTGATGCAGCAGTGGGGCGTCGCCCCGATGGCGCACCGGCCCTTCGGCACCCTCAGCGAAGGCGAGCGCAAGCGCACCCAGATCGCCCGCGCGCTGATGACCGACCCCGAGCTGCTGCTGCTCGACGAACCCGGCGCGGGGCTCGACCTCGGCGGCCGGGAGGACCTGGTCACCCGCCTGTCGGACCTGGCCCGTGACCACTACGCCCCGGCACAGGTGCTGGTCACCCACCACGTCGAGGAGATCCCGCCGGGCTACGACCACGCGCTGCTGCTGCGCGGCGGCGAGGTGCTGGCCGCCGGGGCGATCGGCGACGTGCTCACCGCGCCGCTGCTGTCCGAGGCGTTCGGTCTGCCGCTGCAGGTGCAGCGGCACGACGGTCGCTTCAGCGCCCGACGCTCGGACTGACCCGCCCGCTCCGCGGTTGCACGGCGCTCGCCTAGGGTGCGGAGGACGACGACGTCCCCGCACGACAGGAGACCCACATGGCAGCGCCGGAGTTCGTCACCCTGGAAGTCGAGGACGGGGTCGGCACCATCCGCCTCGACCGGCCGAAGATGAACGCGATCAACGAGCAGCTGCACTGGGAGGTGCGCGCCGCGGCCCAGGAGGCCGCCGACCGTGCCGACGTCCGGGCCGTCGTGCTCTACGGCGGTGAGCGGGTCTTCGCCGCAGGTGCCGACATCAAGGCGATGTCGCAGATGTCCGGGGCCAGCATGGTGGCGTGGGGGCGGGAACTGACCTCCTCGTTCACCCGGGTGGCCACCATCCCCAAGCCGGTCATCGCCGCCATCACCGGTTACGCCCTGGGCGGCGGGTACGAGCTGGCCCTGTGTGCCGACTTCCGGGTCATGGGCAGCAGCGCCAAGGTCGGTCAGCCGGAGATCCAGCTGGGTGTCATCCCCGGTGCCGGGGGCAGCCAGCGGCTGGTCAGGCTGGTCGGCCCGGCCAAGGCCAAGGACCTGGTCTTCACCGGTCGGCACGTGGGCGCCGAGGAGGCGCTGGAGATGGGCCTGGCCGACGCCGTCGTCCCCGACGACGAGGTCTACGCCACCGCGGTGGCGATGGCGCGGAAGTTCGCCGCCGGGCCGCCGCTGGCGCTGGCCGCGGCCAAGCAGGCGATCGACACCGGTGGGGACGGCGACCTGGCCGCGGGCCTGGCGCTGGAGAGCCGGCTGTTCGCCGAGCTGTTCGACACCGAGGACCAGAAGGTCGGCATGCAGTCGTTCCTGGAGAACGGCCCGGGGAAGGCGACCTTCGCCGGTCGCTGAGCCGCCCGGCGGGGGCGGTGGGCGATCATCGCGGGGTGACGGCTGCCGCAGGAACCGACGTCGACCGCTCCGACCCGGGCGGGCGGGCCTGGCTGGAGCGGGCGGTCGCTTCGGTCGAGGCCGACGCGCTGCGCAGCGCCGACACCCACCTGCTGGTGTTCCCGCTCCCGCCGGAGTGGGGGGTCGACCTGTACCTCAAGGACGAGTCGACCCACCCGACCGGCAGCCTCAAGCACCGGCTGGCCCGCTCGCTGTTCCTCTACGCGCTGTGCTCCGGGCAGATCGCCGAGGGCAGCACGGTGGTGGAGGCCTCCAGCGGGTCCACGGCGGTGAGCGAGGCCTATTTCGCCCGCATGCTGGGGCTGCCGTTCGTCGCGGTGATGCCCGCCTCGACCAGCCCGGAGAAGATCGCGCTGATCGAGTTCCACGGCGGCCGCTGCCACCTGGTGGCCGACCCGGCGACCGTCTACGACGAGGCCCGGCGGATCGCCGCGGAGTCCGGCGGTCACTACCTCGATCAGTTCACCAACGCCGAGCGGGCCACCGACTGGCGGGGCAACAACAACATCGCCGAGTCGGTGTTCGAGCAGCTGGGCCTGGAGCGGTACCCGACCCCGGAGTGGGTGGTGGTCGGCGCGGGCACGGGAGGCACCAGCGCGACGATCGGCCGTTACCTGCGCTACCGCCGCCTGCCCACCCGGCTGGCCGTGGTCGACCCCGAAGGGTCGGCGTTCTTCCCCGGCTGGCGGGACGGCGACCCGGCGGCGGCCGGGCTGCCCTCGCGGATCGAGGGGATCGGCCGGCCGCGGGTCGAGCCGTCCTTCGTCCCGACCATCGTCGACCGGATGATCTGCGTCCCGGACGCCGGCTCCCTGGCCGCGATGCGCCACCTGGCGACGGTGACCGGGCGGCGGGCCGGCGGCTCGACCGGCACCAACCTGTGGGGCGCCTTCGGACTGGTTGCCGAGATGGTCGCCGCCGGGCGTACCGGCAGCGTGGTCACCCTGCTGTGCGACGGTGGCGAGCGCTACGCCCATACGTACTACGACGACGACTGGCTCGCCGCGCAGGGCCTGGACCTGACTCCGTACACCCCGGCCCTCGAGCACTTCCAGCGCACGGCGGAGTGGCGGCCGCCGTCCTGAGCAGTGTTCCCTCGCGGGGTGAGCGGGGTCACCCTGCAACCGACTGCCCGCGCATCGTTACCGAGCAGTAACCTCGATGATCGGTAGCAGTGCGGGCTTCTTCGCCCGCGTCCTCGAACACCGCGGAGGTTGGTCTGACGATGAACATCGTCGTGCTGGTCAAGCAGGTCCCCGACTCCGGTACCGAGCGGAGGCTGGACCCGCAGGACTTCACCGTTGCGCGGGCGACCGCGGACAACGTGATCAACGAGATCGACGAGTACGCCCTCGAGGAGGCGCTCACGCTCCGGGAGACCCACGGCGGTGAGGTGACGGTGTTGACCGTGGGCCCGGACAGTGCCAAGGACGCCATCCGCAAGGCGCTGTCGATGGGCGCGGACCGGGCGGTGCACGTGTCGGACCCGGCGATCCACGGCGCCTGCGCGGTGCAGACCAGTGCGGTGATCGCCGCGGCGCTGGGCCAGCTGGAGTTCGACCTGGTGCTGTGCGGTGCGGAGTCCACCGACGGGCAGGTGTCGGTGATGCCGGCGTTGCTGTCGGAGCGGTTGGACATCCCGCAGCTGTCCGGGGCCCGCAAGCTCACCGTGGAGGGGTCGACGGCGACCGTGGAGCGGCAGACCGACGGGGGTTACTGGCAGCTGCAGGCGCAGCTGCCGGCGATCGTGTCGACCTGGGACACGATCAACGAGCCGCGCTACCCCTCCTTCAAGGGGATCATGGCGGCGAAGAAGAAGCCGGTGGAGACCAAGTCGCTGGCCGACCTGGGCATCGACCCCGGCACGGTCGGCCTGGGGTCGGCCACCAGTCAGGTGCTGGACTTCGCCGGCCGCCCGCCCAAGGGCGAGGGCGTGAAGGTCACCGACGAGGGCGACGGCGCCGACAAGCTCGTCGGCTACCTCGCCAGCCAGAAGATCGTCTGAGTCCGGCCCGGACTGAAGGAAGAGGAGCGAACATCCCATGGCAGAGGTCCTGGTCCTTGCCGAGCAAAACCCCGCCGGCACCGGCGTCCGCAAGACCACCCTGGAGGCGCTGACCGCCGCGCGCGTCCTCGGTGAGCCCTCGGCCGTCGTCCTCGGTGCCCCCGGCACCGCGGCCGCGGTCCGCGACAGCCTGGCCGAGTACGGCGCCGCGAAGGTCTACGTCGCCGAGTCCGACGACATCGATGCCTACCTGGTGGCCCCCAAGGCCGAAGTGCTGGCTCAGCTGGTGGCCGAGAAGGCCCCGGCGGCGGTGGTGATCCCGTCCTCCCCGGAGGGCAAGGAGATCGCCGGCCGGCTGGCGATCAAGACCGGGTCGGGGTTCCTGACCGACGTCACCGAGATC
>JAOPWG010000101.1 GCA_025965775.1 Modestobacter sp.
CGTCGACCCGGTCGCCGACCTGCTGCATCGACAGCGTGTACGCGTCGGCGTCGGTGCGCCGCTGGGCGAAGGCGCAGAACCGGCAGCCGGTGTAGCAGACGTTGGTGAAGTTGATGTTCCGGTTCACCACGTAGGTGACGTCGTCGCCGTTGACCTGCCGGCGGACGGCGTCGGCCAAGGTCGCGAGGGCCTCCAGGTCGTCGCCGTCGGCCCCCAGCAGTGCCAGGTACTCGGCGTCGGACAGCCCGGCCGGGTCGGCCTCGGCGTGCCGCAGGGCCGCGTGCACCGCCGGGTCGCCGACGGTGATCGCGGTGGAGTGCCCGTCACGCGCGGCGACCGTCGCCTCCCGCAGCTCGGCCCAGTCGCCGTAGACGGCGTCGAAGTCACTGCGCCGGTCACCGGTGCGACCGACGGTGTCGACCTCGACGTGCAGCTCGGTGCGGCCGGTCGCCGCTGCGCCCCAGGCCTCGTCCGGCTCCTGCCACGGCAGGCCGAGCGGCACCCGGCCCTCGACCGCGAGCCCGTCGTCGCCGGCCAGCGCGAACACGTGCGGGCGCACCCGTGGGTCGAGCCACGGCTCGGGCTGGGTGACGTAGCCCGGCTGGGCGGCCAGCCGCTCGCGCAGCGTGAAGCCGGCGTCGGCCGTGAGCGCGGCCAGCGTCTCGATCTGCGGCCACGGCCGCTCGGGGTTCACGTGGTCGGGGGTCAACGGCGAGACCCCACCCCAGTCGTCGACCCCGGCGCGCAGCAGCAACCCCAGCTCGGTGGCGTCGGAGAGGTTCGGGGGTGCCTGCACCCGGGCCGAGGGGCCCAGCATCAGCCGGGTGACGGCGACCGCGGCGATGTACTCCTGCAGCTCCAGGTCCTCGTGCGCGGCCATCGCCGTCCGTGGCTTGGCCCGGAAGTTCTGCACGATGACCTCTTGCACGTGCCCGTGCCGGCGCGCCGAGGCGCGGATCGCGGCGATCGCGTCGACCCGTTCGGCGTAGTCCTCGCCGATGCCGAGCAGCACGCCGGTGGTGAACGGGACGGCGGAGCGGCCGGCGTCCTCGAGCACCCGCAGCCGGACGGCGGGCTCCTTGTCCGGCGACCCGAAGTGCGGGCCGCCGGGCTGTGACCACAGCCGGGTCGCCGTCGTCTCCAGCATCATCCCCATCGACGCCGACACCGGCTTGAGCCGCTGGATCTCCTCCCAGGACAGCACGCCGGGGTTGAGGTGCGGCAGCAGGCCGGTCTCCTCCAGCACCCGGATCGCCATCGCCCGCAGGTAACCCAGCGTCGAGTCGAAGCCGTGCGCCTCCAGCCACTCGGCGGCGACCGGCCAGCGGTCCTCGGGGCGGTCGCCGAGGGTGAACAGCGCTTCCTTGCAGCCCAGAGCCGCCCCGGCACGGGCGATGTCGAGCACCTCGTCGGGGGACAGGAACGGCGCCTTGCCCTCCTTGCGCAGCTGCCCCGGCGTCGTCACGAAGGTGCAGTAGTGGCACCGGTCCCGGCACAGGTGGGTCAGCGGGATGAAGACCTTGCGGCTGTAGGTGACCACCCCGGGGCGCCCGGCCGAGGCCAGCCCGGCATCGCGCACCCGGGAGGCGGCGGTCAGCAGCCGGTCCAGCGGGTCACCTGCGCCCAGGCCGCGGGCGTGCAGCAGCGTCTCGGCCTCGGTGGCGTCCAGGGTCACGCCGCGCTCGGCCCGCACGAGGGCGCGGCGGAGGGCGGAGTCTGTGGGGGCGGGGATCGGCGCAGTCATCTCACCGCCGACGCTAGCCCGGCTTGATGACGATGACGCGCCCGACCACGACGGACGGGGCGGAAATGGCATTTCTGCCCATGCCAGGCCTAGGGACGGCGGAGGGGCTGCCCGGCGCCGTCGGTCCACCGGCCGCGCAACCGCACGAGCGGGTCCCCGTCGCCCAGCACCGGCACCGCCTCCACGCGCAGCAGCGCGAGCACGTGGTCCCCGGCCGCCACGACCGAGTCCAGGCGGCAGTCCAGCGCGGTCAGCGCGCCGTCGAGCACGATCGCCCCGCTGTGCTTCCCGCGGTGCCAGGGCACGGCCTCCAGCAGGTGCCGTGCGCTGGGCCGTCCGGCCGAGGCGAACCGGCTGGCCACGATCGCCTGCTCGGCGGTGAGCACGTTCACCGCGCACGAACCGATGCTCTCCAGTACCTCGCGCGGGTAGCCCTCGGCAGCCAGCCCGACGGCGATCAGCGGGGGGTCGGCGGACACGCTCATCACCGAGGTGACCGTCGTCCCGACGTCGTCGATGTCGTCGCGGACGGTCATCAGCACGACCCCGGCGGCGTACTGGCGCAGGGCCGCGGCGTACTCGGCGGCGTCGACCGGCATACGGTCAGTCGACCACGTCTGCTGGTCACCTTCCGACCCAGGTCCGCTCCTCGCTCGCTCTGCAGCGGGGTCGCCTCCGCGGTCGCTCCGCTCCTCGCTCGCTGGCGCTCGCTGCGATGCTCACTCCCTGTCGGCTCCGCAGCTCGCTGCGATGCGCCCTGCGGTGTCGATTGACGGCAACGGCGAGGATGGACCGGTGACGACTCCCGACCAGACCTACGACGTGATCGTGC
>JAOPWG010000130.1 GCA_025965775.1 Modestobacter sp.
GAGGTGGTCGCGACGGGCCCACTCTCACCTCCGACGACCGGAAGGGAGACCTGGCCGTCGCCGACACCAGCCGGGAGTGGGGCGTGGCATCGCGGGGGCCCGAGCAGTGGCGGCCGGGCCGACGCCGACGAGCGGGGCGCCCCCGGCACTGACCCCGCTTGCGGCGGGGGCGCGCCGAAGGTGATTTCGTCGTGACGGCGCGGTGACGGCGCGGTGACGGGCCGCGGCCCACGCTTGCGGAGTCCTATCAGGATCCCTGTCCCGAATAGAAAGCCTGGTCGATCATGCGCAGAAAATGGTCTGCCCTCGTACTCTTCACTGTTCTTAGTATGTCTCTGTTCGGTGTCGGCTTTCCGACCGCTTCGGCGGCCGCAGCTGTTCACGCGGTGTCGGCAGGCGAGTCGGCTCCGGTCAATGCAGCGGTGCCGGGGCAGCGTCCACTAGCGCAACTGACCGAGGTTCACTTCAAAAACTACACCGAGCAGACCGTGAGCGTTGCGATCGCATTTGAGGATCGGGACTTGTGCAAGTACAACGGAAACATTGGAACGCGGGGGTGGTGGCAGATTCCTCCGGGGGGAGGGGTTACCCATGTACTCAACACCGCTGCCTCCTGGGTCGACTTTTATGCGCACTCTGCGGACGGGCGGTTGGTCTGGGACGGCACGCGCGGAACCCCTGGTGTCACCATGCTGACCAATCCCAGCGCCTTCCGTAGTTGCCTGACGTACCCGCACCCGGGGTGGAATTCGGTCAGCACCCGGTACCACTATATTGGAACCGGGTCGTCCATTTACACCATCGAGCTGAACTATCAAGGATAGACCTGCGTATCCGCCCACGACGCCAACGGCAGTCCATTCGCGGTCAGAGCACCCTGGGAGTCCCCTTCAGGATGGCTCTGACCGTAGTGGCGAGATGAGAAGCAGTCGCGAGCATTAAGACCCCGCGTGGAGGCTGACGCGCGTCGCCGATCGGCACATGCGGCTCAGGCCCTCAGCAACGGTTGTGGGGCATTGACGGCATTGACGGCATCGGCCTGCACTCGCGCCCTGTGCCGACGTCACCACCGTCGCAAGACCCACGCCCCCGGCTGGCGGTTCGCGATGACCACCGACGGCGAACTCACGGTCACCACCCCAGCGGGGTCACCCGCACCACCCGACCACCGGGTCTGCGCCACCTGTCACCACCCGCGATGGCGCCACCCGGGCCGCCGCCCCCAGCGGCGGAGGACCCGCCGCCGTTCTGAGCAGTGCCGGACCGCGAACCGGGAGGGGCTGAGCCGGGACGGGGGACGGGGACGGGGACGGGCGGACAGGATGCGTGGCGGGGAGACGTGGCGGGTGGCCACGGCGCTCCCGTCAGGAGCGTCACCCGATCCGCCGTTACGGACGGCGTCCGGGCGGGCACCGGGGAGAGATGACCAGGACGGGCGCGGCGTGAAGCTCGCCACATCGGCGCACGGCACGTACCACCCGTCCGCAGCCGACCCTCGGCCCGAACACCAGGTGATGACGACCATTGCCCCGGTGCCCGCTGAGCCCCCGCTGATTCCAGTGGGTGAAGCGACCTTGCGCACCACAGGCCGACCCCACGGCGCTGACCTACAGTCCGAACTCGTGGCACTCCCGGCGCACGACGGTTCATCCGACCCGATGGCGACGGTCCGGGAGCTCCCGCTCCCCGGCGCTCCGCTCGCCGAGGTCATCGCCGCGCTGGACGCCCGCTACGACCCGGTCCTGGCCGAGGACTGGGACGCCGTCGGCCTGGTCTGCGGCGACCCGGAGGAGACCGTCCGCTCGGTGCTCTTCGCCGTCGATCCGACCGCGGCCGTCGTCGACGAGGCGATCGCGACCGGTGTCGACCTGGTCGTCACCCACCACCCCCTGCTGCTCAGCCCGGTCCACGGGGTGCCGGCCAGCGACCCCAAGGGCCGTCTGGTGCACCGGCTGGTGCGTGCGGGCATCGCCTTGTTCGTGGCCCACACCAACGCCGACCGGGCCGCCGATCACGGCGTCAACGACGCCCTGGCCGCGGCCCTCGGTCTGGTCGACCCCACCCCGCTGGAGACGGTGCCCGCCCCGCTCACCGACACCCTGGTGGTCTTCGCCCCCGTGGCCCACGCCGACCGGCTGGTCGACGTGCTGTCCGAGGCCGGAGCCGGCGTGATCGGCGACTACACCCGCTGCGTCTGGCAGACCACCGGCACCGGCACCTTCATCCCCGGCGACGGCGCCCACCCGGCCATCGGCTCGCAGGGCAACCTGGAGCGGGTCACCGAGGCCCGGCTGGAGATGGTGGTGCCACGCGCGCGCCGGCCCGACGTCCTGCGCGCCCTGCACGAGTGGCACCCCTACGAGGACCCTGGCTACGCCTTCTTCGAGAACTCCGCGACCCCGTCCCGTGCCGGGCTCGGCCGGATCGGTGAACTGACCAGTGCCCTGACCCTGCGTGAGTTCGCCGAGCGCGTCGCGGCGTGCCTCCCGGAGACGGTGTCCGGTGTGCGGGTGGCCGGCGACCCCGAGCGCCTGGTGCAGACCGTCGCGGTGTGCGGGGGCAGCGGCGGGTCGCTGCTGGCCGCCGCCGCGGCCGCCGGGGCCGACGTGCTGTTGACCAGTGACCTCAAGCACCATTCCGTTTCGGAAGCGGGGGAGTCCGCAGGACCGGCGTTGTGTGACGTGGCACACTACGCGTCCGAGTGGCCCTGGCTGCCCGTCGCCGCGGACCTGCTCCACCGCGACCTGGGGGCACGTGTGCAGGTCGCGGTGTCTGCCTGCCGCACCGACCCCTGGACCTGGCACGTCGCCAGCCGCCCGAGCCACACAGAGGCCGTGCACCTGCACCGAGCCGACTCGTCGGCCGACTGAGCCCGGAGGCCCCTCCTCCGGGGAGGAGGGGACCGTGCCGAGTCCTGATGCACCACCGGCGGGGGTGGCGCCGCGACGCAGCGACCGCAGCCCGTGGAACTGGCTGCTCGTGGTGCCGATCGTGGTGCCCCTGCTGGTCCCGCTCTACAACCGGGACGACCCCGAGCTCTTCGGCTGGCCCTTCTTCTACTGGGTGCAGTTGGCCTTCGTCGCCGTGGGCGTGCTCTCCACCGGTCTGGTCTACCGCGCCACCCGGCGGTCCTCCGCCGATCGGGCTGCCGCCCGCCGCGCCGCTGACGCCCCGGTCACGCGTCCCACCGAGCACGACGGGGGGCGCTGACCGTGGCTGGCGTAAATGCGGTCGAGGTGACGATCTTCGTCATCTTCTTCGTCCTGGTCACCGTGCTGGGCTTCGTGGCCTCGCGGTGGCGGCGCGGGGCCAGCCTCATGCACCTGGACGAGTGGGGTCTGGGCGGTCGGAGCTTCGGCTCATGGATCACCTGGTTCCTCATCGGCGGCGACATCTACACCGCCTACACGTTCGTCGCCGTCCCCGCGCTGGTCTTCGGCGCCGGCGCGGCCGGCTTCTTCGCCGTGCCCTACACCGTCATCGTCTACCCGCTGATCTTCCTGGTGGTCATCCGGCTCTGGTCGGTCAGCCACGTCCGCGGGTTCGTGACGCCGGCGGACTTCGTCCGGTCCCGGTTCGACTCTCCGACGATGGCCCTGCTGGTGGCCATCACCGGCATCGTCGCGACGATGCCCTACATCGCCCTGCAGCTGGTCGGCATCGAGGCCGTGCTGAAGACCATGGGCGTCACCGGTCAGTGGCCGATCATCGTGGCCTTCGTCATCCTGGCGCTCTACACGTACAACTCCGGGCTGCGGGCGCCGGCGCTGATCGCGTTCGTCAAGGACATCCTGATCTACCTGACGATCATCGTCGCGGTCGTCGTCATCCCGTCGAAGCTCGGCGGCTGGGCCGCGATCTTCGGCGCCGCCGACGAGAAGTTCACCGCCGCCCGCAGCGGTGGGCTGCTGCTGGCCCCGGCCGGGCAGCTGCAGTACGCCACCCTCGCGCTGGGCTCCGCGCTGGCGCTGTTCCTCTACCCGCACTCCATCACCGGCGTGCTGGCCGCGAAGAACCGCGACGTGCTCAAGCGCAACATGAGCGCGCTGCCGATCTACAGCCTGGCGCTGGGCTTCATCGCGCTGCTCGGCTACATGGCCATCGCGGCGGGGACGAAGCCGGTCGGCACCGACGGCAACAC
>JAOPWG010000157.1 GCA_025965775.1 Modestobacter sp.
ACGCGGTCTTCGTCGAGGCCGAGGCGGCCGGCCAGCTGATGTTCTACGGGCAGGGCGCCGGCGGTGAGCCCACGGCCAGCGCCGTCCTCGGCGACCTGGTGGCCGTGGCCCGCAACCGGGTGTCCGGCGCCGCCGGGCCGGGGGCCACCGGCTACGCCGGGCTGCCGACCCGGCCGATGGCCGAGACCCCGACCCGGTACCACGTCAGCCTCGACGTGGCCGACAAACCGGGCGTGCTGGCCACGGTCGCCCAGGAGTTCGCCGCCCAGGGGGTCAGCATCGCCACCGTCCGCCAGGACGGGCACGGCGACGCCGCGAGCCTGGTGATCGTCACGCACCGCGCCCCCGACGCCGCCCTGGCGGCGACGGTGGAGCGACTGCGAGGGATGGCCGCCGTCCGGGGGGTCACCAGTGTGCTGCGTGTGGAGGGGTTGTCATGACGGGGATCCAGGGACCGCCGGCCTCGGTGCGGGGGAGCGTCTCGCCGTACTGGCCGGGGCTGATCGAGGCCTACCGGGACCGGCTGCCGGTGAGTCCGTCGACCCCGGTGGTCACGCTGCAGGAGGGCGCCACCCCGCTGGTCCCGGCACCGGAGCTGTCCCGGCGCACCGGCTGCGACGTGTGGCTGAAGGTCGAGGGCGCCAATCCCACGGGGTCGTTCAAGGACCGCGGGATGACCATGGCCATCACGAAGGCGGTGGAGGAGGGGGCGAAGGCGGTCATCTGCGCCTCCACCGGCAACACCAGCGCCAGCGCGGCGGCCTACGCCGCCCGGGCCGGGCTGGTCTGCGCCGTCCTCGTGCCGCAGGGCAAGATCGCCAGCGGCAAGCTGGCCCAGGCGCTCGTGCACGGGGCCCAGCTGCTGCAGGTCGAGGGGAACTTCGACGACTGCCTGGCGCTGGCCAGCAAGCTGGCCATCGACTACCCGGTCAGCCTGGTGAACAGCGTCAACCAGTACCGGATCGAGGGCCAGAAGACCGCCGCGTTCGAGATCGTCGACGTCCTCGGCGACGCCCCGGACATCCACTGCCTGCCGGTCGGCAACGCCGGCAACATCACCGCCTACTGGCAGGGTTACCGCGAGTATGCCGCCGACGGTCCGGCCACCCGCACGCCGCGGATGTGGGGGTTCCAGGCCGCCGGCGCCGCGCCGATCGTCACCGGCAAGGTCGTCGAGCAGCCCAGCACGATCGCCACGGCGATCCGGATCGGCAACCCGGCGTCCTGGACCAAGGCGCTGGATGCCCGGGACTCCTCCGGCGGCCGGATCGACGCGGTCACCGACCGGGCGATCCTGTCGGCGTACCGGCTGCTGGCCCGCAGCGAGGCGGTGTTCGTCGAGCCGGCGTCCGCCGCCTCGGTGGCCGGTCTGCTGCAGGTGGCGGCGGCCGGGGAGCTGGCCCCTGGCCAGCGGGTGGTCTGCACCGTCACCGGTAACGGCCTCAAGGACCCCGAGTGGGCGATCTCCGGCGCGCCCGCGCCGGTGACGATCCCGGTCGACGCCGCCGCGGCGGCCGCGCAGCTCGGCCTCTAGACCGCCATGACACCTCCCGTGCAGGCAGTCCGCGTCCGCGTGCCCGCGACCAGCGCCAACCTCGGTCCCGGGTTCGACTGCGCCGGCCTGGCGCTGAGCTGCTGGGACGTCGTGGACGTCGTCGTCACCGACGGCGGGCTGACCGTCGAGGTCGCCGGGACCGGGGCGGGCGAACTGCCCACCGACGAGTCGCACCTGGTGGTGCGTGCCTTCCGGGCCGCCTGCGCGGAGCTCGGCTGGGCGCCGGCCGGGCTGCACCTGTCCGCCCGCAACGGCGTCCCGCAGGGCCGGGGCCTGGGCTCGTCGGCGGCAGCGGTCACCGCGGGCGTACTGGCCGCCTGGGTCCTGTGCCCCGACGTCCCCGGGGTCGACGACGCGGCCGTGCTGCGGCTGTGCTCCGACCTGGAGGGTCACCCGGACAACGTGGCGGCCTGTCTGCTGGGCGGGGCGACGTTGTCCTGGATGACCCCGGCCGGTGCCCGGGCCGAGCGGTTGTCGGTCGACCCGCGGATCGCTCCGGTGCTGTTCGTGCCCGATGCGACCCTGTCCACGCACGTGGCCCGTGGGCTGTTGCCGGCGACGGTCCCGCACGCCGACGCCGCGCACGCCGCCGGACGGGCCGCACTGCTCGTGCACGCCCTCACCCGGGAACCGGGTCTGCTGTTCGAGGGCACCGAGGACCGGTTGCACCAGGCCCAGCGCGCGCCCGCGATGCCCGAGAGCGCGGCGCTGGTGGCGGGGCTGCGGGCCGACGGGCACGCCGCCGTGGTGTCCGGGGCCGGGCCCAGCGTGCTCGTGCTGGCGCCCCTGGGCCACGACGAGCACGCCGGGGACGCCGCCTCGACCGCGACCGTCCGTGACCTGCTCGGCCGGGCCCCGGCCGGGTGGCGCGGCATGCCGCTGCCCGTCGACCACACCGGCGCGGTGGTCACCCCGCTCGCATCTGATCACGATGCGGTATCGTTCTGAGCGCCTGGAACACACTGGTGGCAGATGGTGTTGTGGGCACTGTCGGCCTGTGTCTAAGCTGACGACGTAGCCGCCTTCGGGCGTTGCTCCACGGGGCGTTGCAGACGGTCGATCCGTCGCCGCTGATCTCGCCTCGCATCCACAGACCCGTGCTCTCCCGATAGACGCCTCGAGTCCACACCAGGGCTCCCGCCGTCCGGGAGCGGGTCACCTCCTGCGCTGGTAGGCGCAGGTCACCGCAGGGAAGGACCTGTTCGTGAGCGAGACCACCGACCTCGTCGACGTTCCGTCGACCGAGGCAGCTGCCGACTCCGGGACGGCCAGCCGTTCCCGTCGTCGTGGCAGCGGACTGTCCGGGATGCTGCTCCCCGAGCTGCAGCGCCTGGCCGGTGAACTGGGCATTCCCGGTACCGGGAAGATGCGCAAGAGCGACCTGGTCGCCGCCATCTCCGAGCGCCAGGTGGGCGGGACGACCTCCGTCCCAGCCCCGACGGTGCCCGCGCCGCGGAGCGACAGCTCCGTGAACGGGGGACCGGGTGCCTCGGCGGCACCCCGCGAGGCACCCGTCAGCGGCGGCGCGAACGGCGCGCCGGTGACCGGCCCGGCGGGCGATGCCGCCCCCGCGAACGGCTCTGCCGTGGCCGAGGTGCCCACCGAGGCGCCCACCGTCCGTCGGCGCCGGACCGCCAGCCGCCCGGCCGGTGCACCCGCGGCCGACGCCGGCACCACCGACGCCCCTGCTGCCGCGGCCCCTGCTGCCGCGGCCCCTGCTGCCGCGGCCCCGGCTGCCGAGGCCCCTGCTGCCGAGGCCCCTGCTGCCGAGGCGACCGCCCCGACTGCGGACCGCGCCGAGTCGCGTACCGACGCTCCGCCGGCCGAGGGTCGCACCGAGGCCGAGCGCTCCGAGCGCCCCGAGCGGTCCGAACGGCCGCAGCGCACCCGGGGCAACCGGGACCGCGCCGAACGTGACGGCGGCCGGGACGGGGGTGCCCGCGACGGTGCCGGCCGCGACGGTTCCGCCACCGAGGACCGTGGCCGCGATGCGGCCAAGCGCGACGAGCGGCCCCGCAGCGAGGGCAGCCGTGAGGGCAACCGCGACGCCGGCCGGGACGGCGAGGAGCGCGGCGCCCGTAACCGCAACGCCGGCGGCGACGGTGAGACCGGCGACCGTGCCGAGCGGGGCAACCGCAACGGCCGGAGCAACCGGGACGGCGGGCGCAACGACGCCGGGCGCAACGACGCCGCGCGGAACGACGCCGCGCGGAACGACGCCGCGCGGAACGACGCCGGTCGTCCCGACGCCGGTCGTCCCGACGAGGACGACGACGACTTCGACGGCAACGGCCGTCGCCGCGGCCGGCGCTACCGCGACCGCAACCGTCGCGGCGGCAACGCCGGGGGCGGCGGCCGGGAGCGGTTCGACCAGAGCGAGCCGACCGTCAACGAGGACGACGTCCTGCTGCCGGTGGCCGGGATCCTCGACGTGCTCGACAGCTACGCCTTCGTCCGGACCTCGGGGTACCTGACCGGCCCCAACGACGTCTACGTGTCCCTGTCCCAGGTGCGTCGTCACGGCCTGCGTCGCGGTGACGCCATCACCGGCGCGGTCCGCCAGCCCCGCGAGGGCGAGCGCAAGGACAAGTACAACGCCCTGGTCCGGCTCGACTCGGTCAACGGCTTGGATCCCGAGCAGGCCCGCAACCGGCCGGAGTTCACCAAGCTGACGCCGCTCTACCCGCAGGACCGCCTGCGGCTGGAGACGGAGTCGCACCTGCTGACCACGCGGGTCATCGACCTGGTGACGCCCATCGGCAAGGGCCAGCGTGCGCTGATCGTGAGCCCGCCGAAGGCCGGCAAGACGATGGTGCTGCAGGCGATCGCGAACGCGATCAGCACGAACAACCCCGAGTGCCACCTGATGGTCGTGCTGGTCGACGAGCGGCCCGAAGAGGTCACCGACATGCAGCGCTCGGTGAAGGGCGAGGTCATCGCCTCGACCTTCGACCGGCCGCCGTCGGACCACACCACGGTCGCGGAGCTCTCCATCGAGCGGGCCAAGCGCCTGGTCGAGATGGG
>JAOPWG010000161.1 GCA_025965775.1 Modestobacter sp.
GCCGCAACGTGAACCTGACGATCCTGCTGTTCAACAACCGGATCTACGGGCTCACCAAGGGCCAGTACTCCCCCACCAGCGAGATCGGAAAGGTCACCAAGTCCACGCCCATGGGCTCCCTGGACCATCCGTTCAACCCCGTCTCCCTCGCCCTGGGCGCCGACGCCACGTTCGTCGGGCGGGCGATGGACTCCGACCGCAAGGGCCTCACCGACGTGCTGCGGCAGGCTGCCGAGCACCAGGGGACCTCGCTGGTGGAGATCTACCAGAACTGCAACATCTTCAACGACGGCGCGTTCGAGCTGCTCAAGGACCCGGCGACCGGCACCCAGTGGACCATCCCGCTGGTGCACGGCGAGCCGCTGGTCTTCGGCCCGGGCGGGGCTTCGTGCATCGTGCGCGACGAGGTCGGGGGGCTTCGGATCGCCGAGACCAACCAGGTCGACGCGGCCGAGATCGTCGTCCACGACGCGCACCGGGCCGACCCCTCGTACGCTTTCGCGCTGTCGCGGCTGTCCCACCAGGACCTCCGCTACACGCCGATGGGTGTGTTCCGGAAGGTCGAGAAGCCGGTCTACGACCGGATGATGGCCGATCAGATCGAGGAGGCCCGCGCCCAGCAGCCCGCCGACCTGGACGCCCTGCTCGCCGGCGGCGACAGCTGGACCGTCGCCTGAGCCCGGCACGACCCCGCAGGTAGCGTCAGGGCCCGTCTCCGTCCCGGAGACGGGCCCTGCGTCCTCTCGGGCCCTGGTCGGGTGAGCCGGTCCGCGGGGTCTGCGACGGGTTGCCGGCCGCGTCTGCCCGGTGACGGGGTCGATCCGCGGCACCTTCCCGGCCAGCGTGCCGAGGTCCGGAGGGCCGCCCGGTCTCGCCGCCGGCGAAGACGTCACCGGAATCCGCGTCCACCGATTGCGCCACGCCGTCGGTCAGGACGGCGGTCAGCCCGGCGGCGGAGCGGAGGGGCAGCAGTCCCCCAGGATGCCGTGGGTCAGCTCGTGCGCGTGACCACGTAGGCGCACAGCGCCGACAGCGCCTCGCGGACCGGCCCGTCGGGCACGGCCGACAGGCGCTCACGCGCCCGGTCGGCGTACTCACCGAGGACCTCGGTCGCCCGGGCCAGGGACGCCGAGGAGCGCAGCAGCGCCAGCGCCTCGGCGTGCTCGTCGTCGTCGACGACCGGGCGGGCCACCAGCTCCCGCAGCCGCGCCTCGGCCGGGTCGTCGCCCGCGAGAGCGAAGAGCACCGGGAGGGTGGCGATGCCCTCCCGCAGGTCTGTGCCGGGCGACTTCCCGGAGGCGGTGCTCTCGCTGACGATGTCGATCAGGTCGTCGGAGAGCTGGAAGGCCACCTCGACCTCCTCACCGAATGTGGTCAGCGCGGTGTCCCGCTCGGCGTCGCCGCCGGCGAAGGTGGCGCCGAATCGCGCGGAGGTGGCCACCAGCGAGCCGGTCTTGTCGGCCAGCACCGCCAGGTAGTGGGCGACCGGGTCCTCGCCCGGTCGGGCGCCGACGGTCTCCCGGAGCTGACCGGTGACCAGGCGCTCGAACGTGCGGGCCTGCACCCGGACCGCGTCGGGACCGAGGTCGGCCAGCAGGTCGGAGGCGCGCGCGAAGAGGAAGTCGCCGGTCAGGATGGCCACGCTGTTGCCCCAGCGGCTGTTCGCGCTCGGGGCTCCGCGGCGCACGGACGCCTCGTCCATCACGTCGTCGTGGTACAGCGTGGCCAGGTGGGTGAGCTCGCATACCACCGCGGACTGGACCACGCCGGGGGCCTGCGGGTCGCCCAGCTGGGCGGCCAGCAGAGCCAGCATCGGGCGGAACCGCTTGCCGCCGGCGGCCATCAGGTGGCCGGCCGCCTCACTGACGAAGGGGTGCTCGCTGGCCACCGAGGAGATCAGGGCGGCCTCGACCCGGGCGAGCCCTGTGGCGAGGGACTCGCCCAGTTCACCCTCGGGCAGCCACGGCCCGATGGTGGATGCGGGGATCGAGGGCCGGTGCCACAGTTGGGTGTCGCCCCCGCTGCCCCGTGCGCTGGTGGTGCCGGCTCCGGTCATCAAACGACGAAGATAGCCGCCGCGCGCACCCACCCGAGCACCGGGCTCCGCGGACGGCCCTCAGCCCACCAGCACCGCGGCGGACTGCGCCAGGTCCAGCAGCGGTCCGGGCACGATCCCCAGCACCAGCGTGGCGGCGGCGGTGACGGCCAGCACCACCGTCGTCGGCAGCCCGGCCACGCCCACGGTGGGCCCGTCCGGCGCCGGATCGGAGAAGTACATGAGCACGACCAGGCGCAGGTAGAAGAAGGCGGCGACCGCGCTGGTCAGCACGGCGACGACCACGAGCGGCCACGCGCCGACCTCGATCGCGGCCCGGAAGACGACGAACTTCCCGGTGAAACCGCTGGTGAGCGGGATCCCGGCCAGGGCCAGCAGGAAGAAGGTCATCAGCCCGGCGGTGAGCGGGGAGCGCTGGGCCAGTCCGGCCCACTGCGACAGGTGGGTCGCCTCGCCGTCCCCGTCGCGCACCAGGGTGATCACGGCGAACGCGCCCAGCGTCGTGAGCCCGTAGGTGAGCAGGTAGAACATCGTCGCGGCCAGCCCCGGGCCCGAGCCGTCGTTGGCCAGGCCGATGACGCCGGTGAGCAGGAAGCCGGCGTGCGCGATGGAGGAGTAGGCGAGCATCCGTTTGACGTCGGTCTGGGTCAGCCCGAGCACCGCACCGACCACCATCGAGACGATGGCCAGCCCGTAGACCAGCGGACGCCACGTCCAGTCGGCGGTGCCGAAGGCCACGTAGAGCAGCCGCAGCACCGCCCCGAAAGCGGCGACCTTGGTCGCCGCGGCCATGAACGCGGTGACCGGGGTCGGCGCGCCCTGGTAGACGTCCGGCGTCCAGGTGTGGAAGGGCGCGACGCTGGCCTTGAACATCAGGCCGACCATGAGCAGACCCAGGCCCAGCACGAGCAGCGTGTCGGTCCCTCCGGCTCCGGCGGCGGTGCGGATGTCAGCCAGCTGGACGCTGCCGGTGGCGCCGTAGACGAGGGCCAGCCCGTAGAGGAAGAAGGCGGAGGCGAAGGCGCCGAGCAGGAAGTACTTGACCGCCGCTTCCTGGGACAGCAGCCGGCGGCGGCGCGCCAGCCCGCTCATCAGATACAGCGGGAGGCTGAGCACCTCCAGCGCCACGAACATGATCAGCAGGTCGTTGGCGGCGGTGAACAGCATCATGCCGCCGACGGCGAAGGAGGCCAGCGGATAGACCTCGGTCTGCACCCGCGCGGACGTTGCCAGCTCCGCGTCCCGCACGCTCCCGGCCGGGACGGCCGCCGAGGCGACGAACGCCGAGCCCGCCGGGTCCAGCGACCTCTCGGCGAACAGCAGCACCGACAGCGCACCCAGCCCGGCGATGGTGGCCTGCAGGAACAGCGCCGCACCGTCGACGGCCAGCGCCCGGCCGGCGGTGACCTCCTGGCTGCCGGCCAGCAGCAACGTCGAGGCGAAGGCACCCACCATGCCGACCAGCGCGACCGCGACCTGTACCGGATGCCGCACGCGACGCGGCGCGAAGGCCTCCACGAGGACACCGACCGCGGCGGCGGCGAAGACGAACAGCAGCGGCGCCAGCGCAGCCAGCGACAGCTGCGGGGCCTGGATCGCGCCCATCAGTTGGTCCCCTCGGAGCCGGGGTGGATGGGGGTGATGCCGCCGGGATCGGACCCGATGTCGCCCATCGTGGCCGCGACGGCCGGCTGGACCAGGTCGATCAGCGGCTGCGGGTAGACCCCGAGGACGACGATCAGCGCGATCAGCGGGGCCACCACGGCGAGCTCCCGCCCGGAGAGGTCCTGGACCCGCCGCGTGCGGGCGCGTGCCGGGGCATCGAGGACGGCGGTCGCCCCGACCGAGGTGCCGGCCGGGACCGCGGGTGCGGGTCCGGCTGCGGGCTCCTCGTCACCGGCGAACAACACACCCCGCGGCGGGCCCTGCATGGTCCGCTGGTACATGAGCAGGATGTAGAGCGCGGCCAGGATCATGCCGGCGGTGGCCAGGATGGCGAACACCGGCCGGGTCGGGAACGACCCGATCAGCACCAGCAACTCGCTGACGAAGCTGTTCGTGCCGGGCAGGGACAGCGAGGCCAGCCCGGCGATCAGCAGCGCGCCGGCGAGCAGCGGAGCCTTCGCCGCGACCCCGCCGTAGTCGCGGATCTGCCGGGAGCCGCCGCGGCCGATCAGCATGCCGACGACCAGGAACAGCAGGCCGGTGGCGATGCCGTGGTTGACCATGTACAGCACCGCCCCGGTGGCCGCCTCGGTGGTGAAGGCGAAGATCCCCAGCGCGATGAAGCCGAAGTGGGCGATCGAGGTGTAGGACACCAGCCGCTTCATGTCGCTCTGTCCCATCGCCAGCAGCGCGGCGTACAGGATCCCGACGACGGCCAGGACCAGGACCCACGGGGCGAGTTCACGGGCCGCGTCGGGGAACAGCGGCAGGCAGTACCGCAGGAAGCCGAACGTGCCGACCTTGTCCAGCACCCCGACCAACAGCACGGCTCCGCCGATGGGTGCCTCGGCACCGGAGTCGGGCAGCCAGGTGTGGAAGGGCACCAACGGCGCCTTGATCGCGAAGGCGAGGAAGAAGCCGAGGAACAGCAGCTTCTGAACGCCCGGGTCGATGTCGAGCTGGCGCAGCGCGTCGAAGGCGAAGGTCCCCCGGCCCAGCTGGGAGCTGCTGACCACGTAGAGCCCGATGACCGCGGCGAGCATGATCAGCCCGCCGAACAGGCTGTAGAGGAAGAACTTCATCGCCGCGTACTGCCGGCGCGGCCCGCCGTAGCTGCCGATCAGGAAGTACATCGGGACGAGCATCGCCTCGAAGAAGACGTAGAACAGGAAGACGTCGGTCGCGGCGAAGACCCCGACCATCATCGCCTCGAGCAGCAGCAGCCAGGCGACGTAGGACCGCATCGACCGGTTCGCCGGCATCGTGTCCGCCCAGGAGGCCAACAGCACCACCGGCACGAGCACACCGATCAGCAGCAGCATGACCAGCGCGATGCCGTCGACGCCCAGAGCGAAGCTGACACCGAAATCGGCGATCCAGCTGACCGAGGTGGTCAGCTGGAACCGCGGGCCGCCGGTGTCGAAGGCGACGGTGGCGAGCCCGGCCAGCACCAGGACCAGCAGGCTGACGCCGAGGGCGACCTGCTTGGCCAGCAACTCCCGACCGCGGGGCAGCGCCGCGACGGCCGCGCTCCCGACGGCCGGGACGACGATCATGGCCAGCAACCACGGAAAGCCGCTCATGCCGTCGTCACCGCGATCAGCGCACCGGCGACGACGACGGCGCCGCCCAGCATGCCCAGCGCGTAGCTGCGCACGAACCCGGTCTGCGCGCGGCCCAGCCGGGACGACGATCCGCCCAGCGCCGCGGCGGCCCCGTTGACCACGCCGTCCACCCCTCGGTTGTCGACGAACACCAGCGCGCGGGTCAGCCACATGCCCGGCCGCATCAGCAACGACTCGTTGACCGCGTCCGCGTACAGCGCCCTGCGGGCCGCCCGCACGACCGGGGAGACCCGCGCCGGGGCGGTGAGCGGCACCTCGCGCCGGCCCACGAACAACCAGGCGATGACGGCGCCCAGCAGCACCACCACGGTGACCAGGACGGTGATCGCCAGCGGCGAGACGACCGCGTGGGCCGGCTCGGCCGCCGGACCGAACACCGGCTCCAGCCAGCGGGCCAGGGGGAAGGCCTGCACCAGCAGGAACCCGGCGGCCACCGACCCGACGGCCAGCACGACCATCGGGACCGTCATCACCGGCGGGGACTCGTGCGGATGGACCCCGTCGTCCCACCGCGGCCGGCCGAAGAAGGTCAACAGCATCAGCCGGGTCATGTAGAAGGCGGTCAGCCCGGCACCGAGCACGGCGACGCCGCCCAGCAGCCAGCCCGACGTGCCGCCCCGGGCGAAGGCGGCCTCGATGATCGCGTCCTTGGTCCACCAGCCCGACAGCAGTGGGAAGCCGATCAGCGCCAGGTAGCCCAGGCCGAAGGTGACGAAGGTGACCTTCATCTTCCCGGCCAGCCCGCCGAAGCGGCGCATGTCGGTCTCCTCGCCCATGCCGTGCATCACCGAGCCGGCGCCGAGGAACAGCCCGGCCTTGAAGAAGCCGTGCGTGAGCAGGTGCGCCAGGCCCGCGACGTAGCCCGCCGGCCCCAGGCCGACGGCCAGGAACATGTAGCCGATCTGGCTGACGGTGGAATAGGCCAGCACCCGCTTGATGTCGTCCTGCGCGCAGCCGGCGATCGCGCCGAT
>JAOPWG010000220.1 GCA_025965775.1 Modestobacter sp.
CCTCTGGACTGCGCCAGTTCGTGACCACGACCAGCGCGCAGGGGTCAGGATCAGCAGTCTCAACGGAGTCACCACAGAAGGCACACATCACCGGGTGGGGCACCGAAGGAGTGTCTCTGAGTGGGCCGCTCAGGGCGACAACTGTTGGTGTTCGGTCCCGCTGTCGAAGTATGCGTCTAGGTACGCCGAAGGGCCCAGGTCGCTCGTGCGCATGAGCGAGAACACCTCCGCACCGTCGCCAGGCGAGTCGAACAGACGGAAAGACTGGGCCAGACCGAGATACGTGGACGGTGAGTCCTCGATGGCCGCGGCGTACGGCCTGGCCTCGGTCTCCGCGCGCTCGATCGCCTCGTCGGCCGTGCTTGCCTGCCACAGGGTGACGCGTTCTTCGTAGGTCTGACCCCCGATTCTTGGAGGCGACTCCACGGAGAAGACACACCGCACTGCGTACCAGCCTGACTCTGGGCCGTTCGTCACGACAAGGATGGTGTCAGGCCCGCTGTCCAGCGGGCCTGCAACTGCCCAATAGTGGGCCCAGGGCATCCGGGACCGGCGACTCGCTGCAGGCGGTGCAGCCCCGGGCGCTCGCGCGGCTGGGAGTGCGATCCAGCGGGCCGAGCCGCGCCTGATGGCCGTCCCGTTCTCGCGCCACGACCACCCAGCCACACCGAAGACCGGGAGCGACCGCGTGCGGTCCCGTTCCCAACTCGTGCCCAGTCAGCCCCAGAAAGAGGCCCTGAGTGAGTCAGCCCGAGGCAAATACGCTGGTCGGATGCGAGCCGCCTGTCGGAATCGAACCGACGACCTTCTCATTACGAGTGAGATGCTCTACCGACTGAGCTAAGGCGGCGGGCGTGCGGCGATGAGCTTACGGCACCCCCTGCCCGGTCCTGCGGCACCCCCGGGAGCACCGCGAGCCGGTCAGGCGGGCAGCCGCAGCGCCACGGTGAGCGCCTCGATGGCGATCTGCGGCTTGACGTTCTGCTCCAGCGCGGTGCGCGCGGCCAGCACGGCGTCGATCCGCCGCAGCGCCCCCTCGGCCCCGATCCGCCGGGCGAGCTCGGCTGCGTCGGCGCGGCGGTCGGGGTGCGCCAGGGTCACCACCGGCTGCCCCGGCGTCGACTCCACCGCACTGATCACCAGCGCGTCCCGGTAGAGCGCCGCCAGATCCACCAGCGCCCGGTCCAGGGAGTCCCGGCCGATCCGGGTGGCGCGGGACTTCTGCCGCTTCTCCAGGTCCTTGAGCACGCCGGCGCTGCGGCTGGCCGCGGCGACACCGGGGCCGCGCGCCCCGACGCCGAGGCTGGCCTTGACCGCATCGGTCTCCGGGCCGTCGACCTCGGCCACCGCCCGGTCGGACTCGTCCTTCGCCGAGCCGACCAGGTCGTCGGCGGCATTGAGGCAGGCGGCCAGCGAGTCCAGGGACAGCGGGATGTCCAGCACGGCCTTGCGGGCCAGCCGGGCGGACTCGTCCCGCGCCAGGTGCCGTGCCCGGCCCACGTGACCACCGGCCGCGGCCGCCGACCAGGCTGCCAGCGCCGGGTCGATGCCGTCGCGACGGACCAGGACCTCGGCCACCGCGTCCACCGGCGGGGTACGCAGTCCGACCACGCGGCAGCGGGAGCGGATGGTGACCGGCACGTCGTCCGGGTGCAGGGACGGTGCGCAGAGCAGGATCACCGTGCGCGGCGGCGGCTCCTCGAGCATCTTCAGCACGGCGTTGCCGGCCTGCTCGCTCATCCGGTCGGCGTCCTCGACGAGGACTATCTGCCAGCGCCCCTGGGACGGCGACCGGGCGGCGGTCCGGACGATGTCACGGACCTCGGCGACGCCGATCGACAGGCCGTCCGGGACGATCCGGTGCACGTCGGCGTGCGTGCCGGCCAGCGCGGTGCGGCAGGCGTGGCAGGTGCCGTCGCCGCCCTGCGGGCACTGCAGCGCCGCTGCGAACGCCCGGGCGGCAACCGAGCGGCCCGAGCCGGGCGGGCCGGTGAACAGCCAGGCGTGGGTCATCGAGGCCGGGTGGGCGACCGCGCCCTGCAGTTCGGCCACCACGCCGGGCTGGCCGATCACGTCGGCCCATACGCCGCGCGCCGGCGCGGTGGCGGCCGCAGCGGTCACCGGCGCGCCTCGGCGGCGTCCGACCGACGCCGGCGGGCCGCCCGCGCCTCCTCCGGCAGGGTCTGCACAGGCATCCCCTGCAGGAGGCTGCAGACCCGGTCCTGGATGGCGGCGGCCAGCTCGTCGGGCGTCCGGCCCGCGTCGAGGACCAGGTAGCGGTCGGGCGCGGCCTCGGCCAGCGCGGCGAAGGTGCGCCGGACCCGCTGGTGGAAGTCCAGGGACTCGGCTTCCAGCCGGTCGGCGGTGGCACGGCCGCGGGCACGGGCCAGACCGGTCTCCGGCGGCAGGTCGAGCAGCACGGTGAGGTCGGGTTGCAGGCCCTGGGTGGCCCAGCGCGAGATGGAGCGGACGTCGTCCATCGGGATGGTCCGGCCGGCGCCCTGGTAGGCCAGCGAGCTGTCGACGAACCGGTCGGTGATGACCACCTCGCCGGCGTCCAGCGCCGGGCGGAGCACGTCGTTCACATGCTGGGCCCGATCCGCGGCGTACAGCAGCGCCTCCGCGCGGGGCGACAGCCCCGCGCTGGCCGGGTCGAGCACGATCGACCGGATACCGGCCCCCGAGGCGGTGGCCCCGGGCTCGAAGGTCGCCCGGGACACGTAGCCTTCGTGGGTCAGCCACTCCTGCAGGCGTTTCACCTGGGTGGACTTGCCGGCGCCCTCGCCGCCCTCGAAGGCGATGAGCACCCCGCCACCGGCCAGCCGGCGGCGCGCAGTGGTGTCCCCGCGCAGCGCGGTGACCACATCGGCCACCAGGGGCACCGGGCGGCCGTCGTCCATCTGCCGGTAGGCGATGACGCCCACGGAGAGGGCCAGCACACCGGCCAGCAGGAGCATGACCCGCTCGCCGGTCACCGGGAAGGCGAAGGCACCGAGGTGCAGCTGGTGCTGGCCGAGCAGGCCGACCCCGAAGGGCACCAGGGCCAGGGACAGGATCAACGCGGCCCGTACCAGCGACTGGACCAGCGCGAAGGTCCGCCCCCGAATGGCATCGTCGATCTCGGTGCCCAGCAGGGTGAACCCGGCGAGATAGGCGATCCCGGCGAAGAAGCCCATCAGCACCACCAGCAGCAGCGCGATCCACAGCGTGAAGGTGCATGCCAGCAGGACGACGACGACACCGGCGCCGACGATCGCCACCCCGAACAGCCGCTCCCGGGACAGGTCGCGGGCGATGCTGGGGCCCAGCGCGATCCCGATGCCCAGGCCGATGAAGACCGCGCCGAACAGCAGCCCGTAGGCCGCCTTCCCGCCGCCCAGGGCGTTGGCGAAGGCCTGACCGGTGGCGATGACCACGCCGGCGGCGATGAACGCCCCGGTGATGCCGATGACCAGCCCGCGCACCAGCGGGGTGTGCCCGGCGAAGGAGAACCCGCGGCGCAGCGACCCCAGGAAGCTCTCACCGGTCACCTGCACCCCGGCGGCCCGGTGGCCGCTGATCGAGGGCAGGTTCCAGATGACGACCGCGGCGACCAGGAAGGTCAGCGCGTTCAGGTACAGCGCGAGGTCGACCTCGTTGACGCCGGGCAGCACTGCGTTGAGCCGACCGCCGACGCTGGCGAGGACCGCGAACACGATCGCGGCCAGCACCGGGGTGAACCCGTAGGTGGTGACCAACGACAGCTGGTTGGCCGGCTCCATCTGGTCCTTGCGCAACATGTTCGGCACCGCGGCGTCCTTGGCCGGGATCCAGAACAGGCTGATCGCCTCGATCAGGAACTGGGCGATGAACAGCCAGACCAGCTCGCCGACCAACGGGATCGAGGCGAACAGCCCGAATCGCAGGACGTCGGAGACCACCATCGTCTTGCGGCGGTCGAACCGGTCGGCGAAGGCCCCGGCGAGCGGACCGAAGACGATCGCCGGCAGCAGACGGAAGAGCAGGACGGCGCCGAGCGCGTAGTTCTTGCCGGCGAAGCTGTCGACCAACGAGGTGGCGGTGGCGGTGATCGCCAGCAGGCCCAGCCAGTCACCGAAGCTGGACAACGACATCGACAGCCAGAGCTTGCGGAAGTCGCGCACCCGCAGCACCGCCCGGATCTTGGCGGCGAGGTTGACCGCCCCCGGCGCGCCCAGCTCGCTCTCCTCCCCCGCCGTGCTGTCCGCGGTCGGCTCCGCCTCGGACCGGCGGGCCTCGCCGTCCAGGGGCTGGTCGTGCAGCCCGGCCAGCGAGGCGACGCCGTCGTCCTGCGTGGTGGGCAGCCCCGCCGGGGGGAGCCCGTCGCCGCCCGCGGCGATGTGCTGCCCGGCCGGAGGGACGGCAGAGTCCTGCCGCCGAACGGCGACGCCGTCCGGCGGGAGGTCCGCAGCGGGACGGCCCGGGGGCGGGCCGTCCGTCGGGTCGGAGCTGATCGAGACCCCCGGAGGTGAGTTGGCGCTGGGTGCGGTCGGGCGTGGGCTCGGCGGGGCAACGGTACCGGCCACCTCTGACGATCCCGCCGGTTTCCGACCTTCGCCACCCACCGGAGTTAGCCTCGGGCGCGTGGGCGGCGGCGGACGGGACGGCTGGGACCCGGTGGCCTACCTCCGCTTCGCCGACGAGCGCAGCCGCCCTTTCGCCGACCTGCTCGGCCGGGTCGGCGCGGTCGACCCGGCCGTTGTTGTGGACCTGGGCTGCGGGGACGGGTCGGTCACGGCCACGCTGCACCGCCGCTGGCCGCGGGCGCAGGTGACCGGAATCGACAGCTCCGCGAGCATGCTGGCCGCCGCGGCCGAGCACGCCGTGCCCGGGCGGCTGACCTTCGTCCGTGCCGACGTCCGGGAGTGGCGGCCGGCCGGACAGGTCGACGTCCTGGTGAGCAACGCGGCCCTGCACTGGGTGCCGGAACACCCCGGGTTGCTGGCGCGTTGGGCGGCCGCCGTGCCGGTGAACGGCTGGCTGGCGATACAGGTCCCCGGGAACCACTGCGCACCGACCCACGCCCTGCTGGCCGCGCTGTGCCGCTCTCCGCGCTGGGCGTCACTGCTGGCCGACGCCGCTCCCGACCCCGACGCCGTCCTGACGCCGGCCGGGTACCTCGACGTCCTCACCGGCGGGGGCCTGGCCACTGACGTCTGGGAGACCACCTACCTGCACGTGCTGACAGGGGAGGATCCGGCGCTGCGCTGGGCAGCCGGCACGGTGCTGCGGCCGGTGCTGGCCCGGCTGTCGGGCCCGGACGCGGCCGCCGTCACCGCCGCGTACGCCGCCGCCCTGCGCGAGGCCTACCCGCGGCGGGCCGACGGGACGACGGTGCTGCCGTTCCGCCGGGTGTTCGCCGTCGGGCACCGGGCGGCCTGAGGCACCGGACGAGAGGTCAGCGCGGGGTGAGCCGGTAGGCGCGGGTCGTGTAGGGCAGCACGAGCTGATCGCGCCCGCGGGTGTCGGGATGGGTGGCCAGCAGATCGCGGACCCGGCCGAGCAAGGCGGCCCGGGCGGCATCGCCCATGGTCGCCACGTAGCTACGGGTGCCGATGCCGCCGGCGACCTGTTCCGGCGTCACCGTCTGGCTCACCCCTGAGTCGGCCACCTCGACACCGGCCGGCAGCTCGGCGGCGAACCGGTCGACGACGCCCTGGTCGGCCTCGTGGTCACGGGCCTCGGCGGCGAGCAGCTTGCCGAGGGCGCGCACCCACGGGACCCGCTCGTCGCGGGTGTTCCAGACCAGCCCGACCACGCCGCCGGCTCGCAGCACCCGGCGCAGCTCCGCCGCGGTCGCCCCCGGGTCGAACCAGTGCGCGGCCTGGCCGGCAACGACGGCATCCACCGAGGCGTCCGGCAGCGGTATCGCCTCGGCTCGCCCTTCGGCCGTCTCGACCTGGGGAAGGCGGCCGCGCAGCTGCTCGAGCATGGGCACCGACGGGTCCACGGCGACGACCTCGTGTCCGGCCGCCACCACCACGTCGGCGAGCAACCCGGTGCCGGCGCCCAGGTCGAGCACCCGCCGCGGCCGGCCGCCGAGGGCGCCGAGCAGGAAGGCGACCGCCTCGGGCGGGTAGCCAGGTCTCAACGCGGCGTAGTCGGCCGCGACCGAGCCGAACGACGCCCGTCGCGCCTGCCAGTCCTGCACGCGGCCGTGCTCAGCTGCCGGCGGGGACCGTCTCGGCGGCGGCCTTCGCCGTCGTCTTCTTCGCCGCGGCTTTCTTCGCCGCCGTCTTCTTCGCCGGGGCCTTCTTCGCCGCGGTCTTCTTGGCGGCCTTCTTCTTCATCGGCGCCCGCTCCCGGCGGTCGGCGAGCAGCTCGGCGGCCCGCTCCAGGGTGATCGACTCGATGTCGTCACCCTTGCGCAGGCTGGCGTTGTGCTCCCCGTCGGTGACGTAGGGGCCGAAGCGCCCCTCCCGCACCGTGACCGGGCCCTGGCTGACCGGGTCGACGCCGAGCTCCTTCAGCGGCGCCGCGGCCGCCGCGCGACCGCGCTGCTTGGGCTGGGCGAAGATCGCCAGCGCGTCCTCGAGAGTGACCGTGAACAGCGCCTCCTCACTCGGCAGGGAGCGGGAGTCGGTGCCCTTCTTCACATAGGGCCCGTAGCGGCCGTTGAGCGCCTGGATCTCCTCGCCCTCCGGCGAGGTCCCCACGGCGCGCGGCAGCGTCAGCAGCTGCAGCGCCTGCTCCAGGGTCACCGTCTCCGGCGACATGGTCTTGAACAGGCTCGCGGTGCGCGGGGTCTCCTTGCTGCCCTCGGGGACCAACTTGGTGACGTAGGGGCCGTACCGGCCGGCCTTGACCGCCACCGGGTACCCGGTCTCCGGGTCGGCGCCCAGCTCGCGGTCACTGGACGGGGCGTCGAGCAGCTCGGCGACCCTCTCGCTGCTGAGCTCGTCGGGGGCGATGTCCTCCGGGATGCTCACCCGGGCCCCGTCCTCCCCGGCCTGCAGGTAGGGGCCGTAGCGGCCCACCCGCACCACCACCGGGTCGCCGTTGGGCGCGGTGGCCCGCAGCGGGATCGAGTTGACCCCCCGCGCGTCGATCTCCTCCAGCCGCTGGCCGACGACCGACTTCAGACCGCCGGAAGCGGCGATACCGCCCGCGTGCCGGCCCTCGCCGCCGAAGTAGAACTCGGTCAGCCAGTCGACCCGCTGCAGGTTGCCGCCGGCGATCTCGTCGAGCTCACGCTCCAGCGAGGCGGTGAAGTCGTAGTCGACCAGCTGCGCGAAGTGCTGCTCGAGCAGGTTGATCACGGCGAAGGCGATGAAGGAGGGCACCAGCGCCGCCCCCTTCTTCCACACGTACCCGCGGTCCTGGATGGTCTGCATGATCGAGGCGTAGGTGGAGGGCCGGCCGATCTCCAGCTCCTCCAAGGCCTTGACCAGGCTGGGCTCGGTGTAGCGGGCCGGCGGGCTGGTGCTGTGGCCCTTGGGGTCGAGCTTGGTGGTGTCCAGCTGCTGGCCGCGCTGCAGGCGGGGCAGCCGGCGCTCGGCGTCGTCGGCCTCGCCGTCGTCGGTGCTGTGGTCCTCGTCCTTGCCCTCGACATAGGCGCGCAGGAAGCCGGGGAAGGTGATCGTGCGACCACTGGTGGCGAACTCCACCGCCTCGTCGGTGCTCGAGCGCCCGGCCAGCCGCACGGAGACCGTCTGGCCGACGGCATCGGCCATCTGCGAGGCGACAGTGCGCTGCCAGATCAGCTCGTAGAGCCGGAACTCGTCACGCCCGAGCTGGCCGGCGAGCTGCCCGGGGGTACGGAAGGTGTCCCCGGCCGGCCGGATGGCCTCGTGTGCCTCCTGGGCACCCTTGTTCTTGGTCGCGTAGCGGCGCGGCTCGGCCGGGACGTAGGCATCGCCGTAGAGCTCGCGGGCCTGGCTGCGGGCCGCGCTCAGGGCCGTCTCCGACAGGTTCGTGGAGTCGGTACGCATGTAGGTGATGAAGCCGTTCTCGTACAGCCGCTGCGCCGTGCGCATCGTCTGCTGCGAGGACCAGCCGAGCTTGCGGCCGGCCTCCTGCTGCAGCGTCGAGGTCATGAACGGCGCGTAGGGACGGCGGCGATAGGGCCGCTCGTCGACCCGGCTGACGCTGACCCGGCTGCCCTCCAGGCGGGCCGCCAGACCGCGGGCCCCGGCCTCGTCCAGGTGGACGACGTCGCTGGTCACCGTGCCGGTGTCGGGGTCGAAGTCGCGGCCGGTGGCCACCCGGCGGTCGTCGAGGGTCACCAGGGTCGCGCTCAGCCGCGCCGGTTCCCCGGCATCGGTGCCCGCCGCCTGCTCGACGAGCTCGAAACTGCCTTCCAGACCCCAGTAGTCGGCGGCGCGGAAGCGCATCCGCGCCCGCTCCCGCTCGACCACGATGCGGGTGGCCACCGACTGCACGCGGCCGGCCGACAGCTTGGGCAGCACCTTCTTCCACA
>JAOPWG010000241.1 GCA_025965775.1 Modestobacter sp.
TCTCCAGCACCGACTCGTAGCCCTCGGTGGTGATGAAGCCGATCCGGTCGAGCTTGCCCTCGAGCAGCTGGTTGGTGGCCACCGTCGTCCCGTGGCTGACCGCGCTCACCGACGAGCCGTCCAGCCCCAGCTGGCCGAGCACCTTCTGCACGCCGGTGAGGAAGCCCTCGGCCGGGTCGCTGGGCGTCGAGGGTGTCTTGGTCGTCGACACCTGGCCGGTCTGTTCGTCCACGGCGACGACGTCGGTGAACGTGCCTCCGGTGTCGATCCCGATGCGTACCCGGCGCTCGCTCATGTCGAGAAACCTTAGCGGTGAGATACCTGTCCACGGAAGACGCCGGTTGGTGGACCGGATTCGGCAGCCGGTCCGCTGCGCGTCACTCGTAGGTGAACCAGCTCCGGACTCCGGCGAGGTCGAGCAGTCGCGTCACCGGTCCGGGCGCCACCGCGAGACTGAAGGGGACGGCGGCGGAGCGTGCGCGGTCCCGGCACGCCAGCAGCCCGCGCAAGCCGGCGGAGTCCAGGAACTGCAGTTCTCCGACGTCGAGCACCAGCCGCTGCGGCGGCCCCTGGGCGAGCAGCGCCTCGACGGCGCTGCGCAGCTCGGGCTCGCGGTAGAGGTCCAGCTCGCCGGTCACGACCAGGCGGACGTGGTCGGTCCGCTCCTCGGTGTGGACGCCGAACGCCACCTCGTCGTCGCTCATCGGACGGCCACGACGACGAAGGCGGCGTCGTCGCGCAGGGCCACGACGCTCAGCGCGTCGTCCAGCGCGCGGGCGACGTCCTCGGCCGGACGTCCGGCCAGGGGCGCCAGCACCGCGCGGACCTCCTGGTCGTCGGTGGCGCCGTGGCCGCCGAGCACCTCGAGGGTGCCGTCGGTGAAGAGCACCAGCAGGTCACCGCTGGACATCGGTGCGGCCATCTCGGTGTAGCCGGCCTCCAGCGTCCAGCCGACGACGGGAGCGGTGGTGCCCAGCCCTTGCACCGTGCCGTCGGCCCGCACGAGCAGTGGGTGCGGGTGTCCGGCCAGCCCGACCGTCACCGTCGTCCGCCCGTCCTGCACGGGTGCGATGGCGACGAGGGCGGCGGTGCAGTAGTCGCCGGGCTCGTCCTGGGCGCGCACCAGGACCGTGTTCAGCCGGGCGAGCGCAGCGGCCGGCGTCCAGGACTCCGAGACGGTCGCCCGCAGGACCCAGCGCGCTGTGCCGGTCAGCGAGGCCGCGGCGGTTCCCTTGCCGCAGACATCGCCCACCACGACGGCGCAGCCGCCTGCGGGGTCGGCGATGACGTCGTAGAAGTCGCCGCCCACCTCCTCGGCGTTGGCGACGTGGTACCGCGCCGCGATGTCCAACCCGGGCACGGCGGGCACCCGGGCCGGCAGCAGGCTGCGCTGCAGCGTGCGGGCCACGTCCTCCGCGCTCTGCCGTAGCTGGCTCTCCAGCTCCACGGTCCGGCGGGCGGCCAGCCGGAGTTCCAGCTCGTCCACGACCACCCGGGCGAGGTCGGTGAGCGAGGCGACCTCGGCCTCCGTCAGTTCGCGCGGCTGTTGGTCGATGATGCAGAGCGTGCCGAGGTTGTAGCCGTCGTGGGTGGTCAGCGGCACCCCGGCGTAGAACTGCAGCCCGAGGTCGCCGGCCACCAGGGGATTGGCGAGGGTGCGCGGGTCGGTACGGGCGTCGTTGACCAGCCACGGCTCGCCCTGCAGGACGGCCGAGGCGCACAGGCCCGGCTCGCGGTCGATCTGATCGACGTCCAGGCCGTGGTGGGACTTGAACCAGATCCGGTCCGAGTCGACGATGCTGACGATCGAGATGGGCACCTGGAACAGCCGTGCCGCCAGCGCAGTGATGCGCTCGAAGGCGCCGTCCGGTGGCGTGTCCAGGACCTGGTACCGGCGGACGGCGGCCAGCCGCTGAGCCTCGTCGGTGATGATCAGCACGACCTGCCCTCCACAGCCGATGCTCCCGTGGACGTTCGTTGTCCGTGGGTCCCGATGGACCTTATCCGCGTGATCAACCTGCTGGTCCGGTCGCCGAGTGCGCAGGGATGTCGAGGCCGCCAGGTGATCCCCCAGGGCGAGCCGCGGGGCAGGGACCTAGGGTCGGGCCGGAGCAGCGACGGCGGCCGAGCGGAGGAGGTGATCGTGGCAGCCCACCTCTGGCCATCGCTGACGATGCCCGGCGGCTTCGCCGAGATCTGGCACCAGGAGCTGCACTCGCTCACCGAGCTGGTCCACCTGCGGTCCCGGCTGCGGGCCGAACTCACCGGGAGCGCCACGGTCGTGGACCCGAAGCGGGAGCACTGGTCCGAGCGCATGGTGCTGGTCGTGGACGAGCTCGCCTCCAACGCCCTCCGGCACGGCGCTGCTCCGGCCGGCGCCACGCTGAGCAGGGCGGGCGAGGAGTGGATGATCGCCGTCACCGACTCCGCCGGCGGCATCCCGCCGCGGCCGGCCGAGGGGCGCGACCCCGGGCGCGGCGGGTTCGGCCTCTACCTGGTCGCCGATCTGTCCCAGCGCCACGGCTGGTGCACGGTGGGTGACCGTAAGGTCCTCTGGGCGCTGCTGGTGGCGGACGCCCCGGCGTCGTAGCCCGGCACGAGCGCCCGGCGGACCGGGACTGTCCTTCCAGCAGGAGACCGGGCACGTGCCGCCGACCTGGCCGGCGGGGGAGCAGCAGCAGATGCAACTGCACCTGGACGTCCAGGTCGACGACCTGGCCGCGGCGACCGGGTTCGCGCTCGGCGCCGGCGCCACGCTGGCTGCGTTCCAGCCGCAGGACGACGTCCGGGTGATGCCGGACCAGGCCGGTCACCCGTTCTGCCTGTTCACTTCCTGACGATCTTCCCGGAACGGCGCCGCCGGGACCGGCCCGCGACTACCGTCGGGGGCGTGATCGGCGTCGAGCGGCCCAGGCGCCGCACGTGAGCGCCGTGGTCGACTGGCTGACCGCGGTCTCCGGGCCGCTCGCGCTGGTCGTGATCGCACTGCTGGTCTTCACCGAGGCCGCGCTGTTCGTCGGCTTCGTCCTGCCGGGGGAGACCGCGGTGCTGATCGGTGGCGTGCTCGCCGCGGCCGGCCGGATCTCCCTGATCGTGCTGATGCTCGTCGTGGTCGCGACGGCGATCCTCGGCGACACCCTGGGCTACGAGGTCGGCCGGCACCTGGGGCCGAAGCTGCTGCAGTCGCGCCCGCTGCGCCGCCACCAGCAGCGGATCGACGGCGCGCAACGGTTCCTGCGCGAGCGGGGTGGCTGGGCGGTGTTCCTGGCCCGGGGCACCGCCTTCCTGCGCGCGGTCATGCCGGCGCTGGCGGGATCGAGCCGCATGCCCTACGGGCGCTTCCTGGCCTTCAACGCGGCCGGCGGTCTCGTCTGGGGCGTCGGTGTCGTGCTGCTCGGGTTCTTCGCCGGCCAGTCCTACGCCGCGGTGCAGGGGGTGCTCGGCAAGGTCAGTGCCGCGCTCGTCGCGGTGGTGGTCGTCGTCGGGCTGGTTCTCTGGCGGCGGTCCCGGCACCGGCAGGACGACGGTGTGGGCGCCGACGATGCGGCGGGGTGAGTCCCTGCTCGCCCCCGGTCAGCGAGTGGGCAGCAGTTCCTGCTCCGGGACGCGGGCGGTGGTGGCGACGCCGAGCAGCTCCGGGGCCACCGGGCGACCGTGGTACCAGCCCTGGCCGTAGTCGACGCCCAGTGACCGCAGCGCGGCCGCCTCCGCGCCGGTCTCGACGCCCTCGGCGACGACGCGCAGCTGATTCGCGTGGCCGAACCCGACCAGTGACCGGACCAGCGTGGTCAGGACCAGGTCGGTGTCCAGTCCGCTCACGATGCTCCGGTCGATCTTGATCACGTCCGGGGACGTGACCACGATGTGCCGCAGCGAGGAGAAACCCGCGCCCACGTCGTCGATCGCCAGGCGCATGCCGGCGGCCCGGAAGGGCGCGAGCACGGCGTCGAGGGCCGCGTAGTCCTCGACCTGGTCGTGTTCGGACAACTCGAGCAGCACCCGGTCGAGCGGGAGCCGCCCCAGCAGCTCGCCGCACTCGGGGCGCAGCAGCGTGGCCGGGGAGACGTTCATCGCGATGTAGCCGTCCACCCGCGGCAGGTGCGCAGCGGCGCGTTCCAGGGCGAGCAGCTCCAGCTCGTGTCCGCGGCCGATGCTGTGCGCCTCGGCGAAGCAGACGTCCGGGGCCTTGCCCCAGGCGGCCGGGAAGCGGCTGAGCGCCTCCGCGCCGACCCGGTCGCCGGTGGCTAGGTCGACGATCGGCTGCAGCACGACGACCGGGCCGCCGGCGGCGACCACCGGGTCGATGCGGGCCTCGATCTTGCTGCGCCGCGCCTGGGCGCGAACCTCGGGCTCGATGATGACCGAGGCGGCGGAGGCCAGCACGTCCATCAGCGCCTTGTCGCGCTTGGTGAGCTCCTTGTCCGTGGTCAGCCCGGCGGCGCAGAACGTGCCGTAGAGCGCGCCGTCGCTGAGCACCACGGGGACCGAGACGTAGCTGCGCAGACGCGGCATCCTGGCCGCGGGCAGCTTCATCGCCTCGGGGAAGGCCTTCAGGTCCGGGATCACCGGTGGCAGCTTGCGGTCGAGGATCGCCTGGCAGAGCGTCACGTCCTGCTGCTGCTGGTAGCCCTCCTGGAACAGGAAGGGGATGGAGGTCTCGACGACCTCGAGGTGCTGGGTGGTGCCGTCGAGCCGGCTGAGGAACGCCACGCTCAGCCGCAGCGACTTCTTCGCCGTCTGCAGCAGCTCGGCGATCTGCTGCTCGGCTTCCGAACGCTTCTTGGCCATCGCCGTCCCCCTCCCCTGGTGGTCTGCCCCCCTCATCGGCACGGCAGGACCGGAGCTGGAGCGCCGGGGCGCGGCAGCACCCGGACGGGGAGCGGGGGGGACGGTCAGTCGGTGAGGGTGTGCAGGATCCGGGCCAGCTCGGCGCGGTCCCGCGCGGACAGTCGGGCGAACAGCTCGTGCGAGTCGGCGGCGCGGGCGTCGTCCACCTCGCGCTGCACCCGGCGGCCGGCCTCCGTGGGCGTGAGCACCACCGCCCGGCGGTCACCGGGGTCGGCGGTCCGCTCCACCAGACCGCGCCCCTGCAGCCCGTCGGCCACCTCGGTCGCCGACCGCGGCGCGATCCGCAGCGCCCCGGCCAGGTCGGACAACCGGACGCCGTCCCGCTCGCTCACCACCCGCAGCGCCCGGGCCTGGTGCGGGGACAGGTCCCACGGCGCGAGGGCCTCACGCCACCGCCGGCGCTGGGTCCGCGCGACCCGCATCACCAGGTCGCCGAGCACCGCCGTCCCGTCGTCGGTCACCGGGGAATCGTAGCGAGCACATCGTGGTTACCACACCGTGAGGTAACCTCAGTAATAGTCGAGCGGAAGAGGTGGTCGTCATCGACGATCTGGACCCGGGCCGCGGAGCCGGCCGCTCGGGCGGGCGCCCCGACCCGGCCGACCGCGCCCAGCTGGAGCGCTCGCCCGTCCGCTGGAGCCGGGTGGCCGCGCTGTTCCGCCCCCACCGCTGGCAGCTCGCCCTCGTGGTGGCCCTCATCGTGGCCGCCTCGACCATCGCGCTCGCCACGCCGTTCCTCGTCCGGCTGGTCATCGACGAGGCCCTGCCCCGCCAGGACGTCCCCCTGCTGGCCTGGGCGGTCGCCGGCATGGTCGCGGTCACCGCGGTCACCGCCGTCCTCGGTGTGCTGCAGACCTGGCTGTCGACCACCGTCGGCCAGCACGTCATGCACGGCCTGCGGACGTCGGTCTTCAGCCACCTCCAGCGGCAGCCGCTCGGCTTCTTCACCCGGACCAGGGGCGGCGAGGTCCAGTCCCGGCTGATGAACGACGTGGGCGGCATGCAGTCGGTGGTCACCTCGACCGCGACCTCGGCGGCCTCCAACGCCACCACCGTGATCGGGACGGTGGTCGCCATGGCGGCGCTGAGCTGGCGGCTGTCGCTGCTGTCCCTCGT
>JAOPWG010000253.1 GCA_025965775.1 Modestobacter sp.
AGACTCCACAGCGATCCGAGCGCGTCCGGCAGGTGGCCGGGACGTTCGGGAGATGTCGACGGCGCGGGCGGTTCTGGCCCGGCGTTGCCACGGTAACCGCTTGTGAAGGCAGGAACAAAGTCGCCGACGGCGTCGGTGCAGGTGATCGGGGCAGGCTGTGGCGGAGGACACCGTGGCAATGCCCCGTCCTGAGGAGATCAGGCGGTGCCCAGGTCCCGTCGCAGCCGGTCGACGTCGACCGTGAAGTACGAGTGCTCCCGACCGTCGAGCAGCACCACCGGCACGCGGTCGCCGTACTCGGCGCGCAGCTCGTCGTGGGCGTCCACGTCGACCATCTCCGGGACGAGCCCGGCCTCGGCGCCTAGCCGGGTGACCGTCTCCGCGGCCACCTCGCACAGGTGGCAGCCGGCCCGGGTGAGCAGTTGCAGTCGCGCGTCAGGCATCGGTGTCCTCTCCGGTCCCCTCGTCCGGGGTCCCGCCGGCGGCCGCCGCGGCGCGCTCCAGCCCGAGCTCGCGCAGCCGCGCGCGGCTGACCTTGCCGGCCAGCGAGTGCGGCAGCTCGGGGACGAAGTGCACGCCGGTGGGCACCTTGAACCGGGCCAGCGACCCGGCGGCGAACTCGCGCAGCTCGGCCTCGCTCAACGCCACCTCCGGCCGCCGGACGACGACGGCGTGCACCGCCTCACCGGTGCGCTGGTCCGGCACGCCGATGACCGCGCTCTCGGCCACCCCCGGGTGCGTCTCGAGCACCCGCTCGACCTCCCCCGGGTAGACGTTGAACCCGCTGACCAGCACCAGGTCGCGGCGACGGTCGACCAGCCGCAGGTCACCGTCGGCGTCCCGGTAGGCGATGTCCCCGGTGAGCAGCCAGCCCTCGGCATCGGGGCCGTCGGCGCCGTCGGGCCAGTAGCCGGCGAAGAGGTTGGGGCCCCGGGCGCACAGCTCCCCGGCGGAGTCGGGGTCGTCGTCGTCGAACGGGTCGCCGAAGACGTCCGCGCGGACCCGGCTGCCCGGATCGGGACCGGCGGCCGGGCCGCCGGCGGTGTCCCGGAGGGTCAGCTCCACGCCGGGCAGGGGCCCGCCGATGCACTCGGCCTTCGCCCGGCCGGTGGCCAGGGTGCTGGTCAGCACGGGCGCGGCCTCGGTGAGCCCGTATCCCTCCCACACGGTGACCGCGGCCCGGTCGCGCAGGCCGGTGAAGACCTCGGCAGGCAGCGGGGCCGACCCGCAGGTCGCCGTCCGCACGGCGGCGAACGCCCGGCGCAGGACGGCGTCGCTGCCGGCCGCCGTGGCCGCGGCCAGCCATGCGGCGTACATCTGCGGGGCCCCCGGGACGGCGGTGACCTCTTCCTCGGCCATCAGTCGCAGGGTGCCCGCCGGGTCGAACTCCTCGACCAGCACCGCGCACGCACCGGTGGCCACGACCAGGCCGAGCCCGGCGTTCAAGCCGTAGACGTGGAACAGCGGGAGTACCAGCAGCACCCGGTCGGCGGGCCGGACCGGGGGCGGGTCCAGCGCCAGGCACTGCTGCTGGTTGGCCAGCAGCGCCGCGTGGCTGAGCATCGCGCCGCGGGGCAGCCCCGTGGTCCCGCTCGTGTAGGCCAGTAGCGCGAGGGCGTGCGGGGCGTCCGGCGCCGGGGGCGGCGGGCCGTCGGCGGACGGCGGCCCGGCGCTGACCGGGACACCGGCGACCTCGTCCCGCCCGGGCCCGGCGACCAGCAGCCGGGCACCGGAGTCGGTGAGCAGGTGCCTGACCTCGGTGTCGGTGTAGGCCGTGTTGACCGGGACGGCGACCAGACCGGCCCGCATCGCCCCTACGGTGGCGACCACCCAGTCGACGCCGTTGCGCAACTGGACGGCCACCCGGTCGCCGGTCGACAGACCCCGCGCGGCGTAGCCGGCCGCGGCACGATCGACGAGGCCGTCCAGCTCGGCCCAGGTCGGGCGGCGGTCGCCGTGCACCAGCGCCGGGGAGCCCGGCGACCGGGTCGCGGCGCGGCGGACCAGGCCGTCGAAGGTGCGTGCGTCCCCGTCGGGCGCCGCAACGGTCACCGGTACCTCCCAGGTGTGCGCGCCAGGTGTAGACGCAGCTGACGACGGCCGCGCATGGACGCGGCGGCACGATGTTGTCACCATGGGCCACGACCCGCAGCGTGCGTCGCTCGCGCGGTGGTCCGAGCCGCGGGCTCGGCCGGGGCGGACGAGGAGGTCGACACCGGGATGACCCGTCCTCGGCCCGTGGCGTCCCGGCCTGGGCCCGACGCCCCGGAGCAGGTGGCGGCCAGGCCGGTGCCCGCGCCCCGGTCGAGCCCCGGAGCCGCCGACGGCCGGCGTCCCAGCGCCCGGCCCCGGCCCGCGCCGGAGGCCGCTGTCGAGCCGCCACCGGTCCCGGACACCCTGCCGGCCGGCACGCCCGACGCGGACCCCGCCGACGCCGAGCAGGTCGCGGTCTGGGAGCTGGTCCGCCGGGCCCAGGCCGGCGACGCCGAGGGCTTCGGCCAGCTCTACGACCGCTACGTGGACGTGGTCTTCCGCTTCGTCTACCACCGGGTCGGCGACCGGGCGACGGCCGAGGACTTCACCAGTGAGACCTTCGTCCGCGCGCTGCGCCGGATCGACTCGCTGTCCTTCCAGGGCCGCGACGTGGGCGCCTGGCTGGTGACCATCGCCCGCAACATCGTGCTCGACCACGTGAAGAGCAGCCGGTACCGGCTCGAGGTCGCCACCGCCGACATGCGGGACGCCGACCGGGCCACCGACGGCCCCGAGGAGGCCGTCATCCAGGGCCTGACCAATGCCGAACTGCTCGCCGGCGTCGCCCAGCTGTCCGACGACCAGCGCGAGTGTGTCGTGCTGCGGTTCCTGCAGGGCCTGTCGGTGGCCGAGACCGCCGCCGCGATGGGCAAGAAGGACGGCGCGATCAAGGCGTTGCAGCACCGGGCGGTGCGCCGACTGGCCACGCTGCTGCCCGAGGGGCTGCTGTGACAGGTGTCGCGCTCCCGGCCGTAGTTACCCGCCGGTACCCCGTAACGGCCGCGGCCCACCGGTCGTTGACCGACCGAACAGCGTGCCCCACGAGCCGTGGGCGCGCCACCGGACCGGGGGCTGCCCCGGCCGGACGCCGGCGGGGAACGGGGGGAGCCCGGTGATCCAGCACCACCGAGGCGTGACCGGCCGCAGCCACTCCGGTGCCGGCCCCGCGGCCGAGGACGCCCTGGTCGAGCGGCTGCGGTCGCTGGAGTCCGAGCTGGCCGCGTCCCCCGATGAGGACTTCCGGGCCGCCACCCGCGCCCGCCTGGTGGCCATGGCCGCGGTACGCGAGCCCGTGGCCGCCACCGCCGCTGTCCGCCGGCCGGAGGCCGCCCGCAGCGCGCTGCGCCGGCTGCTCGCCCCCGGCGCCGACGCATCCGCCGCCCGCTGGCGGAGCCGCCTGACCGCCGGTCTGGCGGGCGCGGCGCTCACCGTCACCGCGCTCGGCGGTCTGCTCGCCGCGTCCCAGGGAGCCCGCCCCGGCGATCTGCTCTACGACGTGAAGCTCGGTGGGGAGCACACCCAGTTGGCCCTGGCCAGCGACTCCACCCGAGGTCGGACGCTGCTGGACTTCGCCAGCACGCGGCTCGAGGAGCTCACCGCGCTGACCCAGGAGGGCGCGTCGGCGCTGCCGGCGGGCGGCGCAGCGACTCCCGGCACGCAGACGGTGCTGGCGGCCGGGCCCGGCGTCGCACTGGTCGAGGACACCCTGGTCACCATGGACCGGCAGACGACCCAGGGCTCCTGGTGGCTCACCACCCAGGCCGTGCCGGCGTCCGACCGGGTGGCACTGTCCGCGCTGAGCGACTGGGCGCGGCACCAGTCGGCCGGTCTCGCCGGCCTCGCCACGGCGATCCCGGCGCCGGCACAACAGGCCTTCACCACCTCCGCGGACCTGGTCACCGCCGTCGCCGCCCGCGCAGCAGCCCTGCAGCAGGCGATGTCCTGCGCGGGTGGGCCGGCGACCGGTGGCACCGACGAGCTCGGGCCCGTGCCTGCCGCCTGCCCGGCGCCGGTCCCCCTCCCCGGCAGCACGACCACGACCGCCGCCGGCGGGGGCTCCGGCTCGACGGCGCCGAGCGCCACGCCGCCGACCGGGAGCGTCCCCAGCGGCCAGGCCGGCCTGCCGAGCATCGCCGTCCCGCCCTCCAGCCGGACGGGGAGCGGCGCGCCCACCCCGACCACCGGCCGCAGCGTCCCGGCGCTGCCCAGCGCGAGCGTGCCCGGGCAGAGCGGTGGCTCCCTCCTGCCCCCGCTGGTGCCCGGCGGCACGCCGGCGACCCCCTCGTCACCGCTGATCCAGCTGCCGCTGCCGGGGCCGCCCGTGAGCTCACCGATCTGCGTGGGTCAGCTCATCTGCATCGGCCCCTGAGGCCGTCGCACTAGGGTCGCACCGGGGCGCCGTCGGGCGCCCTCGGTCCCGTTGCCGTCTCCCCGGGGGTGCGCAGAGTGGTGAGAGTGCCCTTCCGCGGCCGAGCGGCCCGGACCCCGTCCGACCTGGCCGACGAGGAGGCGCGCGCGCTGGTCGCCGGCGAGGCATCGGCCGCCGCCGCGGAGACCGAGGTGCCACCGGCACCGGAGCCCGACCGCACGGCCGCGGCGTTCTTCGACGTCGACAACACGATGATGATGGGCGCCTCGCTGTTCTGGTTCGCCCGCGGGCTGGCCGCCCGCAACTACTTCACCGGCCGCGACGTCGCCTCGTTCATCTGGCAGCAGGCCAAGTTCCGGGTCGCCGGCACCGAGAACAGCATCGACATGCACACCGTGCGCGACAACGCGCTCGCCTTCGTCGCCGGCCGGCCGGTCGAGGAGATCGTCCAGGCCAGCGAGGATATCTACGACGAGCTGATGGCCGACCGCATCTGGTCGGGCACCCGGCTGCTGGCCCAGCAGCACCTGGACGCCGGCCAGCGGGTGTGGCTGGTCACCGCCAC
>JAOPWG010000305.1 GCA_025965775.1 Modestobacter sp.
GCCGAAGCCCGCGCCCTCGTCGCCGAGCAGGCCGGTGAGGTCGACACGGCCGCGGCGGCCAACCTGGAGGAGAAGGCCGTCTCGCTGATCGGCCGCCCCCTCTACGAGGCGTTCATCCGGGGTTACACCAAGAAGCAGTGGCAGACCGACCCGACCGAGCTGCCCGCCGAGGTCATCGCCCGGCTGCCGGTGCGGTACACCTTCGACAACCGCTACTTCAACGACACCTACGAGGGCCTGCCGGTCGACGGGTACACCGCGTGGCTCACGAAGATGGCCGACCACCCGAACATCGAGGTGCGGCTGTCCACGGACTACTTCGACGTCCGCGACGAACTGCCCTCCGACGTCCCGACCGTCTTCACCGGCCCCATCGACAAGTACTTCGACTACCAGGCGGGCGAGCTGGGCTGGCGCACCCTGGACTTCGAGCAGGAGGTCCTGCCGATCGGCGACTTCCAGGGCACCTCGGTGATGAACTACGCCGACGAGGACGTGCCCTTCACCCGCATCCACGAGTTCCGGCACTTCCACCCGGAGCGGGACTACCCCACGGACAAGACGGTCGTGGTGCGGGAGTACTCCCGCTTCGCCGAGACCGGCGACGAGCCCTACTACCCGATCAACACCCCCGAGGACCGGGCCAAGCTCGAGACGTACCGGGAGCTGGCCAAGAAGGAGGCCGTCGACAAGCGCGTCCTCTTCGGCGGCCGCCTGGGCACCTACAAGTACCTGGACATGCACATGGCCATCGGGTCGGCGTTGAGCATGTTCGACAACCGCATCCGGCCTTTCTTCGACCAGGGCGGCGCGCTCGACGGCCGCCTGGAGGACTGAACCACGCCATGACGACGAGTGACCCGACCGCCGAACCCGACGCCCCCGTCTCCCCGGAGATCGTGAGCGAGCCCGCCGCCGAGGACCTCGTACCAGGCAAGGCCGTCGAACTGCTGCAGCGCGTGCTCATGCCCCGCCCGGCCGACCCGCTCAAGGTCCGCAGCCTGTACCTCGACGAGGTGAACGCCGGCCGGGTCAAGGCCCAGGACCGGTTCAGCGCCGAGATCAGCCCGGCGTCCGAGCTCTCCTTCGCCACCTACTTCAACGCCTTCCCGGCCAGCTACTGGCGCCGGTGGAGCGTGCTCCAGTCGGTCGTCCTGCAGGTGACGGTCTCCGGGACCTGCCGTGTGGACGTCTACCGCTCGAAGGCCGACGGCGAGTCGATGCACATCACCGGCGCCACCCATCCGGGCGACGACGAGCAGACCCTGGAGTTCGAGCTCGACCTGGGTCCGTTCATCGACGGCGGCTGGTACTGGTTCGACGTCACCACCGAAGAGCAGACCAGGATCCACCGGGCCGCCTGGTACGCCCCGCAGGCACCGGTCGAACAGCCGCGGCTGGGCATCGGGATCTGCACGTACAACCGGCCCGTGGACGCGGTGGCCGCCCTGACCGCGTTGGTCGAGGACGACACCGTCCGCGACGCGCTGCACCTCGTGACCGTCGCCGACCAGGGCAACAACCACGTCCGGAACGCCGTCCACTTCCCGCAGGTCGCCGAGGCCCTCGGCGACAGGCTGCGGATCGTCGAGCAGCCCAACCTGGGCGGCAGCGGCGGTTTCGCCCGCACGATGTACGAGTCGTTCGCCAACAGCGACGTGACCCACCACGTGCTGCTCGACGACGACATTCAGCTCGAGCCCGACAGCATCCTGCGCGCCCGGGCGTTCGCCGCCTACTGCCGCAAGCCGATGCTGGTCGGCGGGCAGATGCTCGCCCTGCAGGACCGCTCGGTGCTGCACACGATGGGCGAGATCGTCGACCGATCGAACTTCTTCTGGCGCAACGCCCCGAACACCGAGTACTTCCACGACTTCGGGGAGCGGTCGCTGCGGGACTCGCCGGACCTGCACCGCCGCATCGATGTCGACTACAACGGCTGGTGGATGTGCCTCATCCCCCGGACGGTGTTCGAGGAGATCGGCATGCCGCTGCCGGTTTTCATCAAGTGGGACGACGCCGAATACGGCCTCCGGGCGTTCGCCGCCGGCTTCCCGACCGTGTCACTGCCCGGTACGGCCATCTGGCACCTGTCCTGGGGCGACAAGGACGACGCCAGCGACTGGCAGGCGTACTTCCACATCCGGAACCGGCTGATCGCCGCGGCGCTGCACTCGCCGCACAAGCACGCCGGCAAGGTCTTCCCGGAGATGATCAAGCACGACCTGCGGTTCCTGATCAACCTGCAGTACTCCACGGTCGAGTTGCACCAGATGGCCTACCGGGACTTCCTGGCCGGGCCGGACCGGCTTTTCGAGGAGATGGCCGGCTCGGTGGGCAAGGCCCGGGAGGCGCGGTCGACGCATCCGGACGGCCGGGTGCTGTCCTCCTCCGCCGACCTGCCGCTGCCCTCCATGAGCACGGCCGAGGCCCTGCGGTTCCGGCGCATCCCGGTGACGCCGACGCAGATCGGCTCGACGCTGGCGAAGGCGATCGCGAACAACGTCACGCCCGTCGACCCGGCGCACCGGGAAGTCCCCCAGCTGAACCTGGCGTTCCAGGACGCCCGCTGGTTCCTCCTCGCCCGGCTCGACAGCGCGACCGTCGGCACCGCGGACGGTCGCGGGGTCACCTTCCGCCAGCGGGACCCGCAGACGTTCCGCCGCCTCTCGACCACCTCCACGCAGCTGCTCCGGCAGATGTACCGGGAGTGGCCGGAGCTGCAGAAGCGCTACCGCGAGGCGGCCTCCCAGCTGACGTCCGTGGAGCGGTGGGGCCAGGCCTTCGACACCTGGGGCTCGACCCGCCGCTGACCC
>JAOPWG010000308.1 GCA_025965775.1 Modestobacter sp.
CTGTCGATGCCCTGCCGGCTGGGGTGGTTGGCGAACATCAGCGCGATCTCGGTGCGCCGGTTGCGCACCTGGGCGTCCAGGTACCTCAGCGCCTCGATCGCGAACGGCTCGCCGTCGCCGGCCGTGGCGCCGCTGATCTTCCCCTGGTCGGCGAGCACGCCGCCGTCATAGCCGGCCTCGAAGGCCCGCAGGATGTCGACGGTCGAGCGGCCCGGCGGCAGGAAGACCGTGGCGTGCTCGGCGCCGGGGATGTTCCACTCCAGACCCTGGAAGATCAGCAGGTCCCGGTGCTTGCGGCGGGACTCCTCGATCCTGGGAGTGACCTGGTCGATCGAGAACTTCTGGTGCGCCGTGCCCCCATGGTCGGTGATGACGATCCAGTCGAGGCCGAACTGCCTGGCCTGCGCGGCCTGCGTCTCGACCTCGTACTGCGCGTCCGGGGAGAACTGGGTGTGGATGTGGTGGTCGCCGGCGAGGAACAGCGACCGGCCGTCCCACGGGTTCGCCGTCTGGCCGTCGCCCCCGCCGTGGGCCGAGGCCACCCCCTGACCGAGGCCGGCCACCGCGCCACCGAGCCCGGCGGCCGCACCGGCGACCACGGCGGCCGAGGCGAGGAAGGCCCGACGGGAGACCGACAAGCGGTCGTCGGTCCGCGGGTCGGCCCAGCTGCCCTCGACACCGGGGTGGGCGTGGTGGTGCCCGTCGTCGGCGCCGCCGAGGTGGTGGGGCTCGTGGTGGTGCTCGTGCTCGTGGTCGTGCTCGTGGTCGTGCTCGTGGTCGTGCTCGTGGTCGTGCTCGTGGTCGTGCTCGTGGGCCATCGAGTCGCTCCCGCATCGTCGGCACTGCATCGGTCGCAGTGACTCTGCGTCAGCGGTATTGACCAGCGGGTGACCCTGAGGAGAGCATCCGGCGAACAGCCGGCTGCCTCCCGGCCGCCGTACAGCAGGCCCTCAGCCCCAACCCGACAGGGTCCGGCTGATCGCCCGGGCCGCAGCACGCACGCCCGGCGCCATCGCCCGGACCGCGGCCGGCCCGTCGCCGCGCACCACGATCGACAGCGCGGCGACCACGCCGTCCCGGTCACTGATCGGCGCGGCCACCGACACCGCGTCCGCCGTCACCTGCCGGTCGCTGATCGCCACCCCGGCGCGGCGCACCTCGGCCAGCACCCGGCGCAGCTGGGCGTGGTCGGTGATGGTCCACGGGGTGTAGCGCTTCAGCGGCCGGGCGAGCACCCGCTCCTGCACGTCGAGCGGGGCCGCGGCCAGCAGCACCAGCCCCACCCCGGTCGGCGGCAGCGCGAACCGGCCGCCGACCTCGGTGAAGACCGCCACCGCGCCCCGCCCGGCGAACCGCTCGACGAACACCACCTCGGTGTCGTCCCGCACCGCCAGCTGCACGTTCTCGTGGGTCACCTCGTAGAGGTCCTCCATGAACGGCAGCGCGGCCTCCCGCAGGCCCAGCGCCCGGGGCGCGAGGGCACCGAGCTCCCACAGCCGCAGGCCGATCCGGTACCGGCCGTCGCCGTCGCGTTCCAGCCCGCCCCAGGAGCACAGCTCGGCGATCAGCCGGTGCGCGGTCGACAGCGGGACGTCGGTGGCCCGGGCGATCTCCGAGAGCGTCAGCGCCCGCCGGTCGCGACTGAAGGCGTCCAGGACGTCGAGCAGCTTGGTGCCCGCCGTCCGCCGGGGGGCCGGCTCCGCTGCAGCCGCCACGCTCAGAGCTCGAGGACCAGCTTCGGGCACGCCGCGCGGGAGACGCAGATGAACATCGTGTCGTTCGCCGCCTGCTCCTCCGGGGACAGCAGGGAGTCCCGGTGGTCGACCTGGCCCTCCAGCACCGGCGTCTCGCACGTGCCGCACGTCCCCTCCTGACACGACGACAGGACCGGGATCCCGGCCTCCTCGACGACCTCGAGGATCGACTTGTCCGGCGGCACCGTGAGGGTCTGCCCGGACAGGGTCAGCTCCACCTCGAAGTCGCCGGACAGCACCCGCTCGCCCTGCTCCTTGGGCGAGAAGCGTTCCACGTGCAACGAACCGGCGGGCCAGCCCGCGCAGGCGGCCTCGACGGCCTTGAGCAGCGGTTCGGGGCCGCAGCAGTAGATCTTGGTGTCCGGCCGCGGGGTGCCCAGGATGCGGGCCAGGTCGATCAGCCCGACCTCGTCCTGGGGGTGCAGCGTGACCCGCAGGCCGTGCCCGGTCGCCGCCTCCAGCGTCTCGAGCGCATCGAGGAAGGCCATCGAGGTGCGGGTGCGCCCGCCGTAGTGGAACTCCCACTCCGCACCGGCCTCGTCGGCGGCCGCGGCCATCGGCAGGATCGGGGTGATGCCGATGCCGCCGGCGATGAAGACGTAGCGCGGCGACGGGGCGAGCTCGAAGTTGTTGCGCGGGCCGCGGACGTCGACCTGGGCGCCCTCGGCCACCTCGTCGTGCACGTACGCCGAGCCGCCGCGGCCCTCCGGCTCGCGCAGCACCCCGATCTGCCACACCGACCGGTCGTGCGGGTCGCCGCACAGGGAGTACTGCCGCACCATCCCGCCGGGAAGGTTCAGGTCGACGTGCGCGCCGGGCGACCAGGCCGGCAGGTCGGCACCGCTGGGGTCCCGCAGCTCGAGGAC
>JAOPWG010000310.1 GCA_025965775.1 Modestobacter sp.
CACGGTGGCGGCGAGCTCGGGCCCGGTGAGCGGCCGGGCCGACGGGGAGGGATCCATGCCGGGACGTCGTCCCGCGGCCCGCGGCCGAGCGGCCGGCCGGGTGAGGACGGCGCCGCCCGCGGACTCACCGGCCGGTGCGTAGCCCGCCGCCCGCAGCACGCCGAGCACCTCGTCGGCCGGCAGGCCGCTGACCAGCACGCCCGGGGCCAGCCGGCGCAGCTCGGCGTTCGCGGGGCGCCGGTCGTTGACGACCTGGGAGAGCAGCCCGTGGTCGTCGGAGCGGACGTAGCACTCGATCGCGCCGACCCGCAGCCGGCCGTGCTGGCGGGCGACGTCGTCGACCAGGTAGTCCAGCGCCTGCGGGACCGGGGTGCGCGAGGCGCGGGCGAAGAAGTCGTGCAGGTCGGTGGCCGACCAGCCGTTGTCCAGGGCGCGCCGGATGCTGCCGTCGGTCACCCGGTAGACCGTGGCGCCGCCGGAGGACTCGACGTCGGCCACGACCGCGAGCGAGCCGGCCAGGTCGGCGACCAGGGGGCCGGGGGCGATCAGCGACAGGTCGGGCTGGGCGAGGACGTGGTCGACCGGGGCGGGCAGCAGGTCGCGCATGCCGTCGGCCGCACCGTCGGCACCGCTGCGCAACAGCGCCCGCCCGCCCGTGCTCAGCACGCCCTGCACGACGATGCCCAGCCGCTCGGCCTCGGTCAGCAGCGCCGGGACCGGGGACAGCCGGTCGGCCCGGCGTGGGGTGCGCCAGCGCAGCAGCGCCACCAGCTCCTCGGACCGCAGCCCGGTGCCGGGCGGGTACTCGGCCAGCACGGCCAGCGCGGAACCGCGCAGTGCGGGAGCGGTCTGGCGGACGACGTCGGGGGACAGCACGTTGACCGCCTTGCCGGCGACGTCGCGCTGGCCGACCAGGGAGATCAGGCGGACGCTGGTCAGCCAGCCCTCGGCGAGCACCGCCCAGCGGTCGGGCAGGTCCTGCTCGCGCCAGGCGTCGTAGCCGCGGGTGGGCAGCCACTCGTCGCGCTGGGCGCCGCCGACGTCCAGCAGGCCTGCGGCGTGCGCCAGCTCCACCAGGAAGGCGACGTCGGCCTCGCCGATCTTCAGGTCGCGGGCCAGCCGCTTCTGGTCCCGGACGCCGAGCCCGCCGCTGCGCAGCAGCCCGGCCGGTTCCTCCTCCAGGGCGGTGAGGACGTCGGCCACCCGGCCGAGCACCTCGAGCGCGGCGCCCGCGGCCTGCTGGTCGACCTTCGCCGGGTCCCGGCGGCTGACCTCGGCGTCCGGGCGCAGCCGTGGGGGTCCGTAGGGCTGGTCGCCGCGCAGCGCCAGGCCGAGCTCGCGGGGCAGTTCGACGTTGACCGCGTCGATGCGGGCCAGCAGGCCGCGCTGCAACAGGCGGCGGGCGGGGGTGAGCGGGCCGGCACCGGTGTCGGGCAGGTGGCCCACCGGCCGGTCGCCGGCCAGTCGGTCCAGCACGATGCGCTCGTCGGCGTCCAGTTCCTCCAGCGCGGCCGGCAGATCGCGGGGGAGGGACATTCGCAGATCGGTCGCCCGGCGGCCCAGCCCGGCGGGGTAGCGCACCGACCGGCGCACCTGGTCGGGGGCGCGCAGCTCGGCCTCACCCCAGAGCAGCGCCCGGGTGGTGAGCGTCTCGACCGCGGCGTCCACGACCGCGGCGGGCACGCCGGGCAGCAGCCTCGTCAGGTCGGTGCGGGCCACGCCGTCGGTGGGGGAGAGCAGCACGACGTCGAGCACCTGGAGGGTGGCGGCGTCCAGCTCGTCCAGCGCACGGTCCACCGACACCGGGACGGCGAGCCGGGTCGCCAGGGCCACGACGTCCGACGGCGCGGGGCGGGCGACGTCGGGGCGGGCGACCAGCAGCGCCCCCAGCTGCTCGTCGGAGCGGGTACGCAGCCAGGCGGCCAGCGTGGCGGGCAGGTCGGCAGGCATCCGGTCCACGTTACGTCGCCCGGCGCCGGGACTGCTGCGGCGGCCGGTGCAGCTCCCTCGACCGGTGGAGGCGGTGCTCCAGCCTCCGGCGGCTGTGACCGCTCCCGCTGTCTCCGTCGAGGCGACCCGGCGCGCACTGGCCGGACGGCGCCAGCCGGCGTACGCGGCGTTCGTCGTGACTTTCGCCTGCCTGCCTGCCTGGCCGGCCTCGTCCTCGCGTTCGCCATCGTCGGTGCCCAGAACGACCAGCCCGGGAGGCAGGCGGCCGGACCAGCGGCACGGTCCTCGTCGGCGTCGCTGTGCTCGTCCAGCGGCGGCGCCTCCGGCGGCTGCTCGCGGACCAGGCCTGGGCGGAGGTCCGGGTGCGGGTGGACAACGTGGAGGAGCGGAGCGTCTTCACCATGCCCGGCGGCGCGGTGTGGCGGTCGTCCACGTTATGGCCGACGCCGAACCGCGAACCGGCGAAGTCGTCCGGCCGGGGCTGCCGGACGAGGACCGGCGACCGTCCCGACCGACCAGACGGCCTGGTGGGTCTCCGACGGCACGACGGCGGTCTTCTCGCCCGACCAGGGCGTCCCGCTGGTCCTGGCCCGGCGGGTGTGACGGGCACGAGGTCATCCCCCGACCTGCCGCTGATCAGGTGTCCGTTCCGCACGCTGCCCGGCTCGAGGGCTGCGGCGCACCGGTCGACCGGCGTCCGGTCCGGCGGTGGCGAGACGAAGACCGCCGCACTCGCGCCATGGTCGCCGTCCTCACGCTGCCGGCCGAGGGTGGCGACCACACGGCGAGGACGGCCGCCACCGCCGGCACCCGGCATCGCTGAGTGAATGCATGTCCCGCCGGGCGCCGACGTCACGAGCGCCGGGCCGACCCGATGCCGCGCTCTGGGAGCATCGCCTCCGTGGCCGCCCTCGACGATCCGCAGACCCGGGCCGCGCTGGACGCGCTCCGGGTGGGCGCGCTGCGCTGGCTCGGCGGCGGGGTCATGGCCGTCGTCCTCGGGTGCCTGCTGGCCGTGGCCGCCGTCCGGATCGCGGGGAACACCGGGGAGCGGCTGCCCGGGGCCGGGCTCGTGGTCATCGCCCTGGTGCTCGGCGGGCTGGCCGCAGCGGTCGCGGGACTCGGATCCCTGGTCCGCGAGAGGCGGTGGACCGCGGCGCTGGCCCGCACCCCCTGGCAGGTCGGCCGGCTGCGGGTGGCCGGGCCCTCGGTGCTGCAGGTCGAACCGCTCGGCGTAGACGAACCGACCGGCGAACCGCTGCGGCTGCGGCTGATGTCGACGGCCATCTGGCGCACCCGTGCGGTGCAGGGGCTGGCCGACGGGGACGTCTCCTACGCCCCGGTCTCCGCCCGCGAGTGGGTGCTCACCGCCGACGGCGCCGGCACGGTGTTCGGCGCGCGGGTGCCCGGCCGCCGCGGCTGACCAGGCGGTTGACCACCCCGGTCGACCATCCCCGTGGCAACTCGCGGGCGACACGGTCTGGTGCGCGCCTCGCGTGCCTGGTGAACTGCACGCGAAGATGGACGCCGATGCGCCCCGGCGACGGCCCGGGCAGCGCACGGCAACTGGAGGCGACATGGCGAAGAGCAAGAACAAGCACGCTCACCTGGTCGAGCCGACCTGGGGTGTGTCCGAGGGTGGCGGCCCGCCGCTGACCGAGCTGGTCAGCGAGATGGCCGGCTCGCTCTCGCCGTTCGGCGAGGACCACGCCTTCCCGATCCCCCCGGAGAAGCTGCGCTACGCCCACCCGACAGACCGGCCCAACCGGGCCGGGCTGATGGCGGGCGAAGGGCGGTGAGCGCCCCCGCGCTGCCGTCCTACAGCAACGGGGCCTCCACGGTCCCGCTGCTGGGAGACACGATCGGGGCGAACCTGGATCGGACGGCAGCGCGGGTGGGCGACCACGAGGCGCTGGTCGAGTGCGCCACCGGTCGCCGCTGGAGCTATCCCGAGCTGGTCGCCGAGGTGGACGCCTGCGCGCTGGGTCTCGATGCCCTGGGTGTCGTGAAGGGCGACCGCGTCGGTATCTGGGCGCCCAACTGCGCCGAGTGGGTGTTCGTCCAGTACGGGACGGCGAAGCTGGGCGCGGTGATGGTGAACATCAACCCCGCCTACCGCACCCACGAGCTGGGCTACGTGCTGCGCCAGGCCGGCATCTCCGTGCTCGTGGCCGCGCCGTCGTTCAAGACCAGCGACTACCGCGCGATGGTCGACGAGGTGCGCGCCGAGTGCCCGGAGCTGCGCGAGGTCGTCTACCTCGGCGAGCCCGCCTGGCAGGCCCTGATGGAGACCGGCCGGGCCGGGGACCGTGCGCGGCTGGCCGAGCGGGAGGCTTCCCTGTCGGCCGACGACCCGATCAACATCCAGTACACGTCCGGGACGACGGGTTTCCCGAAGGGCGCCACCCTCACCCACCACAACCTGCTCAACAACGGGTTCTTCGTGGCCGAGGGCTGCGGGTACACCGAGGACGACCGGGTCTGCATCCCGGTGCCCTTCTACCACTGCTTCGGCATGGGCATGGGCAACCTCGGCTGCACCTCGCACGGCGCCACCATGGTGATCCCGGCCCCCGCGTTCGACCCGTCGGCGACCCTGCGCGCCGTCCAGGAGGAGCGCTGCACCTCGCTGTACGGCGTCCCCACGATGTTCATCGCCGAGCTGGCGCTGCCCGACTTCGCCTCCTACGACCTGTCCAGCCTGCGCACCGGGATCATGGCCGGCTCGCCGTGCCCGGTGGAGGTGATGAAGCGGGTGGTCGACGAGATGGGGATGGCCGAGGTGACCATCTGCTACGGCATGACCGAGACCTCCCCGGTCTCCACCCAGACCGGGGCGGACGACGACCTGGACCGCCGCACCGCCACCGTGGGCCGGGTGCACCCCCATCTGGAGGTCAAGGTCGTCGACCCCGCCACCGGGCTGACCGTGCCGCGCGGGACGCCGGGGGAGTTCTGTACCCGCGGCTACTCGGTGATGCTCGGCTACTGGCAGGAGCCGGCGAAGACCGCCGAGGTCCTCGACGCCGCCCGCTGGATGCACACCGGCGACCTCGCGGTGATGGACGCCGAGGGCTACCTGAACATCGTCGGGCGGATCAAGGACATGGTCATCCGCGGCGGGGAGAACGTGTACCCGCGGGAGATCGAGGAGTTCCTCTACACCCATC
>JAOPWG010000029.1 GCA_025965775.1 Modestobacter sp.
TGTAGGCGCCGTCCCGGGTCAGCCGGACCGGTTCCCCGCCGTCGAGGTCCAGCCGGAAGAGGGCGTGCCGGCCGTCGTCGTCGGCGAGGAAGAAGACGGCCGAACCGGCGGCGTCGAACTGCGGGGCCGACGGCCACCGGTCGAAGCCAGGGGTGAGGTCCCGGGTGTCTCCGGTCTGCGTGTCGACCAGCAGCAGTGTGTAGTCCGGCGGCTCGGAGTAGGAGGACGCCGACTCCCGGACGCAGACCACCTGGCTGCCGTCGGGGGAGAAACGTCCGCCCCCGACGTCGGCCAGCGGGTCGTCCACGAGCACCCGGCTCTCACCCGTGGCGGCCTCGGTGAGCACCAGCCGGCTGCGTCGCCCGGCGGGACCATCGGGCACCTCCTGGGCCCGCAGCACGAAGCGGCCGTCCGGGGAGACGGTGATGTCGTCACCGGCACCGCTGGGCGGGCCGGCGTCCGGCGTCAGGTTCCGCCACTCCGGCTCCTCGGCGGGGGTGCCGGGGACGGTCTCGGCGGGCAGCCGCCCCACCCAGTACACGTGCGGGACGGCAGGGCCCAGGTCGTGGTCCCAGAAGCGCACCGGGTAGCTCTCGTGCAGCACAGCCGTGACACCGGCCTCCTTGCGCCGGGTGCGGCGCCGCTCATCGGCCTCCGCGTCCCCGGCTCCGGGCATCGTGCCGGCGACCACCGCGATCTCGCCGGAGTCGGCGGCGACGGCGACGCCGCTGATCCCGGAGGGGCGCTGCAGCACCAGGCGGGCCTCCCCGCCGGTGGGCGACAGGCTCCACAGGGCCGGCTTGGGGTCCCCGCCGTTCGTGCCGCCGTCCCTGCCGCCGGGCCGGGCAGCGGTGAAGAGCAGGTCCCCGTCGGGGGTGAACACCGGGGCCGACTCGCCCTCCGCCCCGCGGGTCAACCGCCGGGCCGCGCGCCGGCCGGCCGGGTCGACCTCCCACAGGGCGGGCAGCCACTTCGTGCCCTCGGCGTCCAGTGTGGACACCGCGGTCACCAGCCGGGTGCCGTCCGGGGACAGGGCCAGGCCGCCCAGGCGGGGCAGCGCAACGAAGTCGGCCAGCCGGTGGAACGGGCTCGACGGGGCCGGTCGGGAGGCGGCGTCCCCGCTGGGGAAGTCCTCGGGGTGGTCGGCGGAGGGAGCCGTGGAGTCGCTCACCGGTTCCTTCTCTCTGCGGGTCCGGGCGGGGCGGCCCCGAGCTTAGTGAGCCAGGCGAACGACCCGTCCGGTCCGCCCCGGGCCGCGGAGACCGGCGAGCCGCGGCCCCCGGCGGGACCGCGGCTCGTGCCGAGCGCAGGAGTCAGGGGTCAGTGGACCCCGGCGGTGGCCTCGGCCGCCTCGACCGGGGACAGCTCCTCCTCGACAGCGCTGACGAACACGTGCTGAGCGACGCCCGGCTGCAGGGGCGCCCCGTCGACCAGCACCGATCCCTTGGACAGCGAGGCGGTGACGCGCTGCCCCGGTCGGACACCCTGGCCGGCGAGCTCGCGCAGCAGATCGGCGTCCTCCTGCAGCTGCTCGCTGATCCGGCGGATCACCACGTCACGCCCCTCGGGGGTCGCCGTCGTCGACAGCAGGGTGAGGGCGTCGAGCACGGCCGAGGTGTCGCCACCGAGGGCGTCCAGACCGGGGATGGGATTGCCGAACGGCGACACGGTCGGGTTGCCCAGCAGCGACAGGAGCTTTCGCTCGACCGCCTCGCTCATGACGTGCTCCCACCGGCAGGCCTCCTCGTGGACGTCGCCGTAGTCCAGGCCGATCACGTCCACCAGCAGGCACTCGGCGAGCCGGTGCTTACGCATCACCGCGGTGGCGAGCGCACGACCCTCGTCGGAGAGCTGCAGGTGCCGGTCACCTTGCACCGTGAGCAGCCCGTCGCGCTCCATGCGAGCCACGGTCTGGCTCACCGTGGGACCACTTTGGTGCAGCCGCTCCGCGATCCGGGCACGGAGGGGGACGATCCCCTCCTCCTCGAGCTCGAAGATCGTTCGGAGGTACATCTCCGTGGTGTCGATGAGGTCGTTCACGTCCACTCCTCCGTCAGGTGGCCCCGATCCTACGAGGAGGCGCCACCGGCACAGGTGCCCGACGGGGGGCGCCGGACGTACGACAGGCACCGGCGCCCACCGGTAGCGTCGGGCCCGGTGGCGGTGGTGTGCGGCCAGTCCGCGCGCAGCGGTTCCGCGGCCGCGGACCGGTGGCGACGAGCGCCGACGAGGGGGTTGTCGTGATCGAGCGCACGATGGCAGGGACGCGCACGGCCGGGTGCCGGCCGGCCGGAACCGGCGGGGTGTCCGCATGAGCGACTCCATCGCCGTCGTCTGGGACGACGCGCTCCTGGGCTACACCATGGGCGGGGACCACCCGATGCACCCCGTGCGACTGGACCTGACCATGCGGCTGGCCGATTCACTGGGTGTGCTGTCCAGCGACCGGGTCCGGGTGCTGCGCCCCACGCCCGCCGACGTCGAGCTGCTGACCCTGGTGCACGACCCGGCCTACCTGGACGCCGTGAAGAGGGCGCCCACCGACCCCTACGGCGTGGGGCACGGCCTGGGCACCCCCGACAACCCGGTGTTCGAGGGTATGTACGACGCCGCGGCGCTGATCACCGGCGGCAGCGTGCTGGCCGCCCAGCAGGTGCACACGGGCGCCGCCCAGCACGCGGTGAACATCGCCGGGGGGCTGCACCACGCGATGCGGGACGCGGCGTCGGGCTTCTGCGTGTTCAACGACGCGGCGGTCGCCATCGCCTGGCTGCTACGTCAGGGCTACGAGCGGATCGCCTACGTCGACCTGGACGTGCACCACGGCGACGGCGTCCAGGCCGCCTTCTACGACGACCCCAGGGTGCTGACGGTCAGCATCCACCAGACACCGCTGACGCTGTGGCCGGGCACCGGCTTCCCCGAGGAGACCGGCGACCCGGACAAGGCGCTGGGCACTGCGGTCAACCTGGCGCTGCCCAACGGCACCGACGACTCCGGCTGGCTGCGCGCCTTCACCGCCGTCGTGCCCAGTGTGGTCCGGGCCTTCTCCCCGCAGATCCTGGTGACCCAGTGCGGCTGCGACGCCCACCACGAGGATCCGATGGCCGACCTCGGCCTCACCGTGGACGGACTGCGGACCTCCTACCGGGCGATGCACGACCTGGCTCACCAGGTGTGCGACGGGCGCTGGGTGGCCCTCGGTGGCGGCGGGTACGGGCTGGTCCGCTGCGTGCCGCGGGCGTGGACCCACCTGATCGCCGAGGCCGGGGGCGACCGGCTGGCCCCGGACACCGAGATCCCGCAGAGCTGGCGGGACACCGTCCGCCGGCGCGGGCTGCGGGCCGAGCCGCCGGTCACCATGACCGAGGGCGGCTACGTCGGCTTCCACCGCTGGGACCCGTTCACCGAGAACCGGGTGGACCGGGCGATCATGCGGACCCGCACCGCTGCCTTTCCCTACTTCGGCCTGGACCCGGATGACCCCCGTGACTGATCAGCAGAGCGCCCCCGTCGAGGACACCGCCGGGCGGCCGGCGCTGGACATCTCGGCCCACCCCGATGGGATCGCGGCACCGCCGCACTGGGAGGCCGACGTGGTGGCCGCCGACGGTGGGACGGTGCACCTGCGCCCGATCACCCCGGCCGACTCCGAGGGCATCGTCGGGCTGATGGAGCGCAGCTCCGACCAGACCCGCTACTACCGGTTCTTCGGGCCGATGCGCCGGCTGTCGGACAAGGACCTGTACCGCTTCACCCACGTCGACCACGACAACCGGGTGGCCTTCGTCGTGCTGCTGGGCGACGAGCTCATCGGCGTCGGCCGCTACGACCGCTACCCGGGCACCGACGACGCCGAGGTCGCCTTCCTCATCGAGGACGCCCACCAGCGCCGCGGCCTGGGATCGGTCCTGCTCGAGCACCTGGCCGCCGCGGCCCGCGAGCGCGGGATCACCCGGTTCGTCGCCGAGGTGCTGAGCCAGAACGGCCAGATGGTGCGCGTCTTCCTGGACGCCGGCTACTCCGCTGAGCGCTCCTATGCCGACGGGGTCGTCCACCTGACCTTCCCGATCGCGCCCACCGAGCAGAGCCTCGCGGTCACCT
>JAOPWG010000341.1 GCA_025965775.1 Modestobacter sp.
CGCCAGCTGCGCACCGAACTGGTCAAGCTGCACCGCAGCATCGGCACGACCACGGTGTTCGTCACCCACGACCAGGAGGAGGCGATGTCGATCGCCGACCGCGTCGCCGTGATGCGCAACGGCGAGCTGGTGCAGGTCGGCACCCCCCTGGAGCTCTACCGCCGCCCGGTCAGCTCCTGGCTGGCCGATTTCGTCAGCACCCAGCCGCTGAACCTCTTCGACGCCCACGTCGACGGGGCAGGCCGGATCGTCCTGCTCGAGGACACGCTGGTGGTGGAGGACAACCAGGGTCGGTCGGTCGACGAGCGCATGACGGTGGGGGTGCGACCCGAGCACGTCGCCCTGCGCCCGGACCCGGCGGCATCGACCTGGCACATCCTGACCCAGGAGATGCTCGGCTCGATCGTCAAGTACGTGGTGTCCGACTCGCGCGGCCGGGAGGTCACCACGATGACGACGGCCGAGGACGTGCTGGAGCCGGGCACCGCGGTGTCCTTGCGGGTCGACCCGACCCGCTGCATGTTCTTCGACAGCAACAGCGGCGTTGCCTTGGCCGCTGCTTCCACTCCGGGGGTGCCCGTTGTTCCTTGATGCCCTGATGGCCCGCAATCCCCGCCTGGTGGAGTCCGCGGCCGAACTCGCCCTCGACGGGGCCATCCCCGCCAACACCTACGTGCTGGACCTGGATGCCATCGCCGCGAACGGCCGGGCGATCCGCGCCGCCGCCGAGCAGCACGGACTGTCGCTGTACTGGATGCTCAAGCAGGTGGGCCGCAACCCGCTGGTCGCCGAGGCCCTGGTGGCCGACGGCTCGGCCGAGACCGTCTCGGTGGACGTGCAGTGCGCCGACGCACTCCTGCACAACGGCTTCCGGCTCGGGCACATCGGCAACCTGGTGCAGATCGCGCGGGCCGACCTGCCGCGGCTGCTGGCCGGCCGGCCGGACGTGGTCTCGGTGTTCTCGGTGCGCAAGGCCGAGCAGATCGCCACGGTCGCCACCGAGCTGGGCATCGAGCAGGACCTGCTGCTGCGCGTGGCCGACCCGGCCGCAGACATCTACCTGCCGGGCATGGAGGCCGGTTTCCTGCTGGAGGACCTGCCCCGCGTGGTGAAGGAGATCCAGGCCATCGACGGCGTCCGGATCGCCGGCGTCACCTCCTTCCCGACCACGTCCTACGCCGTGCCGGGCCGGCCGACCGAGACGCCGAACTTCGCCACCGTCCGGCAGGCCGCCGCCATCCTGGACGGCCTGGGCGTCGACGTTCGACAGATCAACGCCCCTGGCAACACGTGCTCGCTCACCGCGCCGATGCAGGCCGCCGGCGGAGCGACGCACATCGAACCCGGCCACGGCTTCCTGGGCACCACCCCTTACCACCTGCAGTTCGACTCGCAGCCGGAGGTCCCTGCGGCCTGCTATGTCACCGAGGTGGCCCACCACTTCGGCGGCCGGGCCTACGTCTACGGCGGCGGTTTCTTCATCGACGACCCGGTCTGGCTGCAGCCGGACTTCCGCCGCGAGGCCCTGGTCGGTTCCACCGTGACCGAGCTGCTCGAACACCGGGAGGCCTACCTGGGTGCAGGTTCGGGCAGCGCCAGCCAGTTCGGCGGGATCGACTACTACGGGTTCCTGGACGCCGACGAGCGCACCGCCCCGGTGGGCGCCACCGTCGTCTTCGGTTTCCGCGTCCAGTCCTTCGTCACCCGGGCAAACATCGCCGTCATCGATCACGAGGGTGGGCGCCCTCGACTGCGGGGCGTGTTCGACCAGCTGGGTCGGCGCCTGCCATGGCATGAGTAACCCCTCGACGTCGGACCCCACCCGCGCCCGGGACATCAACCTGCTCGCGGTGCTGGACGTGCTGCGCGCCGAAGGTTCGTCCACCCGTGCCGGCATCGCCCGCTCCACCGGCCTCAGCGCTCCGACCATCTCCGAGGTGGTTTCCGACCTGGTGTCCGCCGGCGTCGTCCGGCTGGCCGGTCAGGGTCCGGCGACCGGCGGCCGGCGTGGCGGCCTGGTGGAGCTCATCCCGGCCTCTTACGTCGTCGCCGCCCTCGACCTCAGCGCCCGTCGCCCCCTGCTGGCTCACGTCGACCTGTGCGGTGAGCTGGTGGAGTCCTCGATCGTCCAGGTCCCCCGGCGGGCGCTGACGACGCCCGCGGCGCTGGTGCGCTGGCTGGGCGAACTCGACACCGACGGTCGCGTGCTGGGGATCGGCGTGGCGGTCCCGGGCGTCACCGACCCGGTGGCCGGCCGAATCGAGTGGTCACCGCGGTACGAATGGCGCGACGTGGACCTGCGGGACCTGCTGGTGGCCGCCGGGACCACCGGCACGGTGCTGGTCGAGAACGACCTCAACCTCGCCGCCGTCGGGGAGCACGCAGCCTCCGGCGACGGCAGCCAGAACATGGCGATGCTGGGGCTGCGCGGCGGTCTGGGTGCCGGACTCATCGTGGGCGGGCACCTCTACCACGGGAGTCACCATGCGGCCGGCGAGGTGGGCTACCTGGCCACCTCCGCGCGCCCGGTGGGCAGCTCCCGGGAGTTCGGGCCCCTCGAGAAGGCGGTGTTCGACGAGCTGCGCCGCGCCGGGCTGGCCGACGAGGGAGCGCTGCACCTGGTCGACCAGGAGGCCCTGCCGACCCCACTGCCCGCCCGCTCGGCCGACGTCCTGGAGGACCTGATCTTCCACGCCGCCCTGGCCCTGGCCACCGTGCTGGACCCCGGGCACATCGTGCTGGGCCAGGAGCTCACCGCCCTCGTGCCGCACCTACCCGGCGCGCTGCAGGACCGGTTGGACGCGCTGTTGCCGCACACCCCCTCCATCGTCGCCTCCCAGCTCGGTGAACTCGCCAGCCTGCGCGGAGCCGGCATCGCCACGCTCAGCGAGCTGACCCCCTCGTTCCGAAGGCTGTTGTCATGATCGTGGTGGGGATCGACGGCGGCGGAACGAAGACCGAACTGATCGCGGTGGACTCCCGGGGACGGTTCCTGGGCAGACACCGCGGCGGCCCCACCAACCTGCACGGCCTCGGCGTCCAGGAGACGTCCCGTGAGATCGAGAGCCAGGTGAGGTCCCTGGTGGCCGCGCACGGCGATCCCGACGTCCTGGTGGCCGCCTGCCTGTCCGGCATCGACACCGACGCCATGCAGGTCGACCTCACCCGCGAACTGCAGACCCGCGAGCCACGGTGGACATGGCTCGTGGACAACGACGCCACAGCGGCCTGGTGGGGCGCCTTCGGCGGCCGCAGCCGCCCCGGCGTGGTGACCATCGCCGGCACCGGCGCGGTCTCCTACGCCCGATCCGGGGCCCGCAGCGCCCGGGCCGGCGGATGGGGCGCGCTGCTGGGCGACGAGGGCAGCGGCTACAGCGTGGGGCGCGCGGCGATCATCGCCGTGCTGCGCGCGACGGACGGGCTGGGCCCGGCCACGGCCCTGCGCGAGGCGGTGCTCAGCGAGCTGCAGCTGGTGGAGTGCCACCAGCTCATCGACCACGTGCACGTGGAGATGTCCTTCGCCGACGTCGCCGCGCTGGCCCCGGTCGTCGTCGGGGTCGCGCAGGACGGGGACCCCGTCGCCCAGGCGGTCGTGCACCGCGCCGCCGACGCGCTGGTCGAGCTCGCCGACGCCGCGGCCACCCGGGTGGTCGACGACGAGGCCCCGGTGCCGGTGGACGCCGCCTTCGTCGGGGGCCTGGCGCACAGCCCCTACGTCCGGCGTGTGCTGCATGCGCGGCTGGCCGGCTCACAGGTGTGCCGGTGGGTCGAGCCCGACGCGACCGCCGCCGTGGGGGCAGTCCTGCTGGGCGCCTCGCGGCTCGGGCTGTCGCTCGACTGGTCCGCCGCCCCTCTCACCGACCTGGTTCCCGCCGCATCGGAGGACAGATGACCGCATTCGACCTGCTGCTCCGTGGCGGGGTCGTCGTCGACGGCTCCAACGGACCGGCCTACCCCGCCGACATCGCCGTCAGCGACGGACGGGTCGCCGTCATCGGCTCCATCCCGGCCGACGTCCGTGCCCCCGTGGAGATCGACGCCCGGGGCCGGCACGTGATGCCCGGGTTCATCGACATCCACAGCCACTCCGACTTCGTACTGGCCGATCCGGCCCACGGCGAGGTGCTGCGGTGCTTCCTGGAACAGGGCATCACCACCCTGGTGACCGGGAACTGCGGATTCGCCCCCGCGCCCTGCACGCCCGGGCATCGCACCGAGATGGAGTCCTACACCGCATTCCTGCGCTCGGCCGGGGCCCGCGCGGCCTGGCCCACATTCGGGGCGTACCTGGACCAGCTGGACAGCCAGGGGGTGGCGCTCAACGTGGTGCCGCTCGCGGCTCACGGCGCCATGCGCATCGCGAGCATGGGGTTCGCCGGATCGGCGCCGGACGACGACCAGCTGCGCCAGATGGTGCGTGCCGCCGATGAGGCGATGGACGCCGGCGCCTTCGGCATCTCAGCCGGCCTGGCCTACGCGCCCGGGATGTACGCCAGCACCGCCGAGGTGACCGCGCTGGCCGCCCGCGCCGGCCGGGCCGGCGGGCTGTTCACGTGTCACAGCCGCGGACTGTCCGAGACCCTGGTGGACGCAGTCAGCGAAGTCGTCCAGATCACCCGGGACGCCCGGGTGCGCGGCCAGTTCTCGCACCTGTGTGCGCTCGGGGAGGGCAACTGGCCGAAGATCGGCCGGGCCATCGATGTCCTGGACACCGCACGACGGTCCGGCATCGACATCGCGACCGACTGCCAGGCCTACATCGCCGGCAACACCACGTTGACCGCGCTGTTCCCGCCGTGGTCGATCGAGGGCGGGGTGGACGCGCTGGTGGCGCGGCTGGGCTCCCCGGCCGGCCGGGCCCGCATCCGCGCGGAGATCCTGCACGGCGCCCCCACCTGGCCGCTGGTCTCCGGCGGCTGGACCGACAACATGATCGCCTCCCTGGGGTGGGACGGGATCTGGCTGCTGCAGGTGGGGGCGTCTGACTACAAGCGCTTCGAAGGCGGTTCCCTGCTCGCCATGGCCGAGGACCGCGGCATCGACCCGTTCGACGCCCTCTGTGACCTGGTGGAGGCCGACCGCGGCGAGTCGATGATGCTGGTCGTCGGCTCCGCCGGCAGCCTGCGCAACGACGCCCCGCTCCGGGAGGTCCTGGCGCTGCCGTTCACGTCACTGGAGACCGACGCCATCGTCACCGGGACGGGTGTGCGCAACCGCGGTGCGCTCGGGGCCTACCCGAGGATGCTGGGTCACTTCGTCCGGGACGAGCGCCTGCTCCCACTGGAGCAGGCCGTGCACCAGATGACCGGCCTGGCGGCCGACCGGCTGGGCCTGGCCGACGTCGGCCGGATCCGCGCCGGCGCCGCCGCCGACCTCGTCGTGGTGGACATGGACTCCGTCGCCGACACCTCCGACTACCGCAATCCCGAGGCCCCCCCGACCGGCAACCAGGACGTCATCGTCAACCGCGTGCCCGTCGTGCGCTCGGCGGCGACGGGCACCCCGTACGCCGGCAAGGTCTACCGCCACACCACCCGAGGATGAGGACACCCATGACGCAGGCAGGATCCAACGCATTCTCCGGCTCTGCCCAGGTCCCCGCTCCGGATGGTGGGGGCCAGCCCGGCCGGCTGATGCGGGCAGAGATCTACGAGCAACCCGCCGTCTGGACGCGGTTGCTGCACGAGGGCCGGGACGCCGCGGTTCGGGCCGCAGCCGCCTTCCGGGCCGCCGAGCCGACCCAGGTGGTCCTGCTGGCCCGCGGCTCCAGCGACAACGCGGCCATCTACGGGCAGTACCTGATGCAGATCGGGCTGCACCTGCCGGCCGCGCTGGCCACGCCCAGCGTGCACACCGTCTACGGCACACCGGTGTTCCCGCCCGGGGCCTGCGTGCTGGCGGTCTCGCAGTCGGGAGCCTCCGCCGACCTGGTGCAGACCCTCGCGGCCGCCCGGCAGGCGGGCTGCCTGACGCTGTCGATCACCAACGACCCGGCGAGCCCGCTCGCCGTCGGCGCGGAGGCGCACATCCCGCTGCTGGCCGGGCCCGAGCGGTCGGTGGCCGCCACCAAGACCTACACGAGCGAACTGCTGGCCCTGTGGATGTTCACCCGCGCCGTGGGCGGCGAACAGCCGGACGTGCCGGACCTGGCCACCCTCGGCGAGCAGGTGCTGGAGTCGGCCGACTCCGCGTGCCGGCTGCTGGCCGAGCGACTGACCGGCATCCGGCGACTCCTCGCGGTCGGTCGGGGATATGCGTACGCCTCCGCGCGGGAGGCAGCGTTGAAGCTCATGGAGACCTCCTACGTGATGACGCAGGGGCTCAGCGCGGCCGACGCCGAGCACGGACCGGTGGCAGTACTGGATCCGCAGACACCGCTGCTGGCCTTCGCCTCGCAGGGCCCGGGGACCGCGTCCATGGCCTCGGTCGTGGCCGCCGCGCGGGCCGCGGGGGCTCCGGTCGAGGTGATCGGCGACGGCACCCTGGCCGGGGACTCGCTGCCGGCTCTGCTGCCCACGGACGTGCCTCCGGCCCTGGCGCCCCTGCTGGAGATCCTGCCCGCCCAACTACTGGCGCTGGAGCTCGCGGTGCTGGGCGGCAACGACCCGGACCGGCCGCGCGGCCTGTCCAAGGTGACCTCGACGATGTGACCGGCGCCGGGGCGGGCCGCCCCGGCACTGCTCAGCCGCAGACCCGGTCGACCAGGTGCTGCAGCAGCGCCTTCTGTGCGTCGTCCACCGGCAGATCGACCGGGACCGGGTCGGCGCCGTCCACCGCGACGCTGAGCGGGAAGACGAACGGCTTCTTGGTCTCGGCCAGCACGTGCGGGTCGCAGCTGGCCGGGGTGACGGTGAGCGGCAGGCGCAGCCGGTCGTCCCCGGGGCGCAGCGTGGCCGGCAGGTGGCGCCCGACCTCCGGCTCCAGCAGCACGCTGCGCCCCAGCGCCAGCACCTCGACCGGGTCGTCGCCGGTCCGCCGGCTCAGCAGCACCGTGCCGGTCAGCGACTGCCCGTCGGGCGCCGACGTCAGGTCCGTCAGCACGATGTCGACCACCGCGGCCACCCCGGCCACCGCGCACTCCTCGCCGTGGATCAGGGCGAGCGTGCCGTCGGCGAGCGGGACCCGTAGCTCCTCGGGCACGCCGCCGTCCCGGACGACCGTCAGCCGGGCCGCCGCGGGGTCGGCGGCCGCCGCGCAGTCGACCGCGCCGAACGGGGTGGGCAGGTCGATCGTCTGCCCCGGCCGGTAGGTGGTGTCGACGGCGGTGGCGGGCAACGGCGCGAAACCCGGCGAGTCGATCGCCACCGCGGTGACCGTGAAGGGCGCCGTCCCCGTGTCGGTCAGCCGGACCTGCACCTGCCCGCCGACGGAGGCGTCGGTGCGCAGCCGGACGGCCCGGGCCGCGATACCCGGGACCGCCGGCACCGCCGGGCCGGCCACGCTGGTCGGGGCCGGGGTCGTCCCCGAGGCGGCCGGGCCCGAGGCGCCGCAGCCGACGAGGACCAGTGCCGCGCCGGCGAAGGACACCACCGGGGCCGCCGACCTCCGCATGGACGCGCAGCGTAGGGCGCTCAGCCCTCCAGATGGCGGCCCGGCAACCGGGCCTCGACGCGGCCGGCGACGTACCGGACCTCGAGCTTCTCCTGCGCGGTCGCCGCCGGCCCACGCCGGGGTTGCCCCTCGTCGAGCTCGAACGCCGACCCGTGCCACGGGCAGACCAGGCAGTCCGCGCCGCGGACCTGCTCGACCGTGCCCTCGGCCAGTGGGCCGCCCAGGTGTGCGCAGGAGCCGACGAACACGTCGACGCGCGTCCCCCGGCGGACGACGGCCAGCGGCACCGGGACCCCCTGGCCCTCCCCTGTCCGCAGGGCCGGCCGGCGGTCCGGCAGGTCGTCCATCGGGCCGATGTCGATCCACTCGTGGGTGAGCCCGCGGGCCGCGGTGGCGGAGTGCGAGACCCCGGAGGACTGGGCGTAGGACATGTGGCCACCGATCGCCGCCGACCCGCCGGCCAGGCCGAGGCCGCTGTAGGCCAGCACCCGCCCCAGCGCCCCAGCACCCCTGGCCCGGGCGACCAGCGACCCGACGTAGAGACCCAGCGCCACGGTGTTGGCCACCGCGTGCACCGCGCCCAGCCGGCGGACGCCGACCTCCTGCTCCGACCAGTCCGCTGCCCCGCTCAACGCCGTGGGCACCGCGGCGACGACTCCGGTACCGATCAGCAGCGCGGCGGCCGGCCGGGTCGGCGGGACGGCGTCGAGGATGCCGGCCGACACCCACGACCCCACCGGCACCTGCGCCAGCACGGGGTGCAGCGGGTGCCCCAGCCAGGTGCCGTGCAGCAGGTCCTTGAGTCCCTGGGGCCGCAGCAGGGCCCGGACCGCCGCACGGGCCGGCGCGATGGCCTTGTCGAACGTCGGCGTGTCGGCGATGCGGTCCAGCGCACCCAGCAGGCTCATGTGCCTGCCCCTACCCGCTCGGCGCTACCGGAACCCGCGGTGCCGACGGCGACCTCACAGCCGGCGCCAGTCCGCCCCCTCCGTGAGCAGCCCCACCGCCGCGGCGCCCACCGCGTCGACCTCGACCGCCAGCACGCACAGCGGGACGTCCTCCCCCGGCGCGCGCAGTCGAGCCCACAGGACGGCGGCCGCGCACTGCAGCCGGTCCCTCGCCGTCCCGACCGCCACCGGTGTGGCGAACTCCAGCGACCAGCACTCCCCACGCTCGTCGCAGTACGCCGGCATCCGCCGCAGCAGTGCGGCCGAGGCGGCCGCGGTCCGCCAGGCGACACCGGGGAGCAGGTCACCGGAGCAGCGCAGCGTCGCCCGGGCCCAGCGCAGCAGACCGAGGACGTCGCTCCACACGGCGTCGGACACCACGTCGCTGGCGGCCCCGCCCCCGCTGGGCCGGTGGGCACGCACCAGGTCGCCGCCGGTGCGTGGGTCGTAGAGCTGAGGCAGCTGTCGGTCCATGCCACGACCGTGGACCACCCTCCTGGGCGCCACCTCCGGGGACGGCTGTGGGGTCGCCGTGAGAAGCCACCTGTGGGCCATCCGTGCAGCTGGTGAGCGAGGTCACGGTGCCGTCGGCGAGGGAAACGGGAATGAACGGCCGATGCTGCAGTTGCCTGCAGCAACTGTCCGATCTCCGCCCGCCGTCCCCCTGGAGTACCCCCGTGACCTGCCCGTCCCTGCTCCGCCGCAGCCACCTGGCCGGCGTGGTGGGTGGGGACGTGACGGAGCGGACGGTCAGCGTGTTCCAGCGGGTCGCCGACGCCGTGGTCCGAGCCCGAGGACACCTGCGCGGCGACGACACCTGGGCGCAGTTCGCCCGGTACGTGGTGGTCGGCGCCCTGTCGACCGTCCTCTACGGCGTCGTCTTCGTCGCCGTCGACGTGGCCGGTGACCAGACCGCCAACGTGTCCGGCGCCATCGCCTCGACACTGCTGGCCAACGAACTGCACCGCCGGCTCACCTTCCACGCCGGCGCCAGGGTCTCCTGGTTCTCGGCCCAGTGGGAAGGCGGCGGCCTGGCCGTCATCGGCCTGGTGGCCACCTCCCTGGCGTTGGTCGGGTTCGAAGGCCTCGTCGGCGAGGTGAGCGCACTGCTGCAGATCGCGGTGGTCACCACGGTCACCGGCGCGATCGGCCTGATCCGCTTCGTGGCCCTGCGCGCCTGGGTCTTCTCCACCGGTTCCGCCCCGGAGTGACCCGCCGGGCGACCGGCGATGCCGCCCCACCGGCCACCGGTCCCCCTACGCTGCCGCCATGCCGAGCCTGCTGACCCCTCGCCCCGCCCGGCTGGCCGCCGGCGCCCTGGCCGCCACGCTGCTGGTGGCGCCACTGGCCGGCTGCAGCGTCACCTCGAACAACGTCTCCTGCTCGGGTGGCAGCTGCACCGCCACGCTCAGCGGCGACGGCGCGAAGGCCACGATCCTGGGCACCTCGCTGGCCTTCGCCGGCACCCAGGACGGCCGCGCCACGCTGTCCGTCGGCGACGCCAGCGTCTCCTGCGCCCAGGGCGAGAGCGTCTCCGCGGGCCCGCTGTCGCTGACCTGCACAACCGTGACCGACAACTCGGTGGAGCTCACCGCCAGACTCGGTTGACCGCGCTCAGGAGGTGACGACCTCCACCACCACGCGGGTCGGGCCGGTCAGCGCGTAGACCCGGAACGGTGCCTGCGCACGGACCCCCACGTAGGCCAGCGACTGGCCCTCGAAGGTCCCGTCGTAGAAGACGCCGGTCACCGCGCCCGTACCGCTCACGGTCACCGGCCCCCGGGGCAGCTCGGCCTCTCCCGAGTCGTAGGGGTAGCTGGTCCCGCGCAGGACGACCCGCAGGTAGCCCGGGCCGGCCAGGTCGACCGGTTCCCCGCTCCCCTCCGCCGTCGCGCTGTCGACGTACTCCGCCTGCCAGCCGGGCGTGCCCTGCCCTGCCAGCTCGAACACCACCCGGTCGAAGCCCGAGTGCCGGCCGACCCGGACGGCGCTGACCGTCAGGCCCGCGGCGTCGACCGGCTCGGCGGTGTCCGGCTGGAGGTCGGCCGTGGCGGTCGGCGCGTCGGTGCTGCCCGCGTCGCCGGTCGGCCCGGCCGACGGCGTGGCGCTCCCGGCGGACGGCGAGCTCGGCACGGCCGAGCCGGCCGCGGCATCGTCGGTCGCGGGGCTGCCCGCACAGCCGGCCAGGACGAGAGCCGCGGCGGCCAGGACGGCAGCCGCGGTGCGGCGGGACGGTCGCATGCCGCCAGGCTGACAGATCCGCGCCGCAGGACGGTGGGGACGCGCGGGCCCGGCCCCGTGCCGTCCGGATGTGATCCCGGCGCGCACTCGCCACACTGGGCGTCGGGCCACGCCGTGGCCGCGATGAACCCGGAGGCGCCCCGTGCTCGACGTCACCGCCCTGATCCTCGCCGACCACGCCACCCTGCGGCGTGGCTTCGCCATGCTCGACGACGCGCACGACGACCCGGCGGCGCTCGCCGCCGTGTGGAAGGGCCTGGCCCGGATGCTCGACGTGCACGCCGCCTGCGAGGAGGAGGTCTTCTACCCCCACCTGCTCCAGGTGGGTGACGACGACGCGGAGGACGAGACCGACGACGCCGTGCGCGACCACAACGAGATCCGGGACGCCGTGCGGGCCGCCGAGCAGCACGGGGTCGGCACCGACGAGTGGCGGGCGGCGGTGAAGAAGGCCCGGGTGGAGAACGACGACCACCTTGCCGAGGAGGAGCACGACGCGCTGCCGGACTTCCGCCGGAACGCACCCGACGAGCTCCGTGCACGCCTGGCCGTGCAGTGGCTGGAGTGGCGGTACGCCCACGACAGCGGCGCGGGCGTGGACACCGGCGACAAGGACCCCCAGCAGTACATCGCCGAGCACAGCTGAACCGAGCGTCGACACACCCCGGGGCCCCCGGTGCAGCAGCCCCCGCGAGGCCATGTAAGGTTCTCCCTGCCTCCGGCGACCACGAGCCCCCATCGTCTAGCGGTCCAGGACGCCGCCCTTTCAAGGCGGTAGCACGGGTTCGAACCCCGTTGGGGGCACGCACCACCCGTGCTGAACGCCCCGGCACGGCACCAGCACCACCACAGCAAGGCCCTGTAGCGCAGTTGGTTAGCGCGCCGCCCTGTCACGGCGGAGGTCGCGGGTTCGAGTCCCGTCAGGGTCGCCACCCGGTGCCAGTACCACTGCACCGGTGGGGGCAGGTAGCTCAGTCGGTACGAGCGCTCGCCTGAAAAGCGAGAGGTCGGCGGTTCGACCCCGCCCCTGCCCACCCAGAGAGGTTCACGCTTCTCGCACGGATCGGATAACGGCTCCGATGACGGCGCTGGGCTGCGAAAACAGTCGCAGCGAGCATCATGTGACGAGCCCCTGCCTGGATTCCGCACCTGCCGTGTATCGACGGGCTCGACTCTCGGAAACGAACCGTCCGCCTGGCTGGTTCTGTCAGACCCTCTCAACTCGCGCAGTTCGGTGCCCGAGTCCGGGGCCCCTTCATCTCCTCCTCGCGGGCGTCGAGTTCCTCGGGGTGCCACATCGGCGCGCGCCTCGCCGGCCTCGTCCGCACGCTGGGGCTCACCGGCATGACCGACGGACGCGCTGCCCGCGAACTCCTCCGAAGAGATGCTGCCGTTCACCACGTTGCCCCTCCTGGCCTCAGATTCGCCACGTTGCGGCGTCCCGGCCGCACGAGGGATCCTTCCGTGGGCGCTGGCGTTCGTGGAACGACGAGCGGTTCGGGTAGGCCCTGTGGCGCGGGAGTTGTCAGCGACCCTGCGCGACGAGCCACCGGCAGCAAGAGCGCGCGTGGCCGTGATGGGTCGGCCGGGTGGTGCCGCAGCCTCACGGCTGC
>JAOPWG010000346.1 GCA_025965775.1 Modestobacter sp.
GCTCCTCGGTGGCGTGCGCCTTCAGGACGCCGCCGCCGACGTAGAGCACCGGCTGCCGGGCGCCGGCGATCAGCGCGGCGGCCTCGCGGACCTGCTTGCCGTGCGGGCGGGTGGTCGGCTTGTAGCCGGGCAGGTCGATGCGCGGCGGCCAGCTGAAGTCGGTGGTGGCCTGCAGCACGTCCTTCGGGATGTCCACCAGCACCGGACCGGGGCGCCCGGTGGAGGCCAGGTGGAACGCCTCGGCGATGCGCTGCGGGATCTCCGCGGCGTCGGTCACCAGGAAGTTGTGCTTGGTGACCGGCATCGTGATGCCGCGGATGTCGGCTTCCTGGAAAGCGTCGGTGCCGATCGCCGCCGAGGGCACCTGCCCGGTGATCGCCACGATCGGGACCGAGTCCATGTAGGCGTCGGCCAGCGGGGTGACCAGGTTCGTCGCGCCCGGACCGGAGGTCGCCATGCAGACCCCGACCCGGCCGGTGGCCTGCGCGTAGCCGGTGGCGGCGTGCCCGGCGCCCTGCTCGTGGCGGACCAGCACGTGCCGGAGGGCCGAGTCGAACAGCGGGTCGTAGGCAGGCAGGATCGCGCCGCCCGGGATGCCGAAGACGACCTCGACGCCGACGGCCTCCAGCGACCGGACCAGGCTCATCGCGCCGGTGATGCCCGAGACGGGCTCGGCGGCGGCCTCGGCCATCGACCGGGCGGTGGTCTCCACCCCGACGGTCGCCTGCGCGGCGGCCTCGGTGGGGGCGGTGCTGGTGGTGGTGCTCATGGTCGACGATCTCCCTGGACGGGTGGGTGCGGCGGCGGGCGCAGGCGCTGGCCGGGTCGTCCCCGGCCAACAAAAAACCCCTCGTGCCGGAGGCACGGAGGGGCGGCGCGGCGGTCGGTGGGACCGGCGCGCTAGCGGATCGCTACGAGGAGGCGAGTGCTGGGCACGAGCACACTGTGCTCCCGCACCAGCTCCCACGTCAACCACGCTGTCCCATCACGTGGACACCTGTCACGGTATCCGTGGGACGGCCGGTCAGCCGAGCGCCGGCTGGACGTCGAGCAACGCGGCGTCGAAGCCGTCGATGACGGCGGCGAGCTCCGCCGGAGCGGTGGGCCGGCCGAGCAGGAAGCCCTGCAGGTACCGGCAGCCAAGGTGGCGGAGCGCGGCCAGCTGCCCGGGCGTCTCCACCCCTTCGGCGACGACGTCGATGTCGAGTCGGCGACCCAGGTCGATCACGCTGTGCACCAGCGCGGCACTGCGCTCGTCGTCCTCGATGCCGGCGAGGAATTCCCGGTCCATCTTCAGCACGTCCACCGGCAGCCGGGCCAGGTAGGCGAACGTCGAGTAACCGCGGCCGAAGTCGTCCAGGGAGATGACGCAGCCCATGTCGTGCAGTGTCGACAGGTCACCCTCGGCCCGGTTCTGGTCGCCGATGAACAGCGACTCGGTGACCTCCAGCATCAGCCGTCGCGGAGGGAGCCCGGCCCGGCCCAGCGCGGCGGCCACGTCGGGGACCAGGCAGCCTGCCTGCAGGTGCCGCACGCTGATGTTGACGCCCAACTGCAGGTCCCGGCCCTGCCGCAGCAACCCGGCCAACTCGGCCGTGGCCTGGTCGAGCACCCATCGCTGTATGGGCACGATCAGCCCGTCGTCCTCGGCCAGCGGGACGAACTCCTCCGGCGAGACCTCCCCCAGCAGCGGGTGGTCCCAGCGCAGCAACGCCTCCAGGCCCAGCACCCGGCGTTCGGCCAGGCCCACCACGGGTTGGTAGGCCAACCGCAGCTGGCCGCGGTCGAGCGCGTCGGGCAGGTCCCGGGCCAGCTGGGTGCGCCGGCCGGTGGCGCTGTCGGCGGCCTCGCCGTGCCGGCGCACGCAGTCCTTGCCGGCGGCCTTGGCCGCCCGCAGCGCCAGGTCGGCCTGCCGGAAGGCGGTCGGCACCTCCTCGGCCGGGTCCAGCGCGGTGACCCCGATGCTGCAGGAGACGTCGAAGACCAGGTCCGGGGAGGCGCCCGGCGTGGGCACCGAGCGGTGCACCCCGTGCAGCTCCGCCACGATGCGCTCGGCGAGGGCGGTGGCCTCCTCCAGCCCGGCCGGGACCAGGACGGCGAACTCGTCACCACCGAGCCGGCCGACCAGGTCCCGGTCCCGCACGGTGGTGCGCAGCCGCGCTGCGACCTCGACCAGCAGCAGGTCCCCGGCCTCGTGCCCGGCGATGTCGTTGACCGCCTTGAAGCCGTCCAGGTCCAGCAGCAGCAGGCAGGCAGGGGCGCCGTCGGCGGCCCGGCTGCGGGCGCTCGCCGCGGCGGCCATGAGACGGGCCCGGTTGGGCAGACCGGTCAGGTAGTCGGTGTAGGCCAGGCGTTCGAGCTCCCGCTCGCTGGTCCGCCGGCCGTCGACGTCACGCAGGTGCAGGACGAGCCCGTGACCGTCCCGCCCGCCCGGCGGACCGGCCGGGCGGCCGGCCGACTGCGCCGTGGGTACGGCGTGCAGAGCTGCCGAGGACACCACCCGGACGGTCTCGAACGCCCGCCAGCCCCCGTCGCGGGTGCGCAGCCGGAAGACCCGGCCGCGGCCGTCCTGCGGGTCGGTGCCCCGCCTCAGCACCCCCTCGAGGTCGGCACGGTCCTCCTCGTGCACGAAGTCCTGCAGGCGGCGGCCCTCGAGATCACGCGCGGCCCAGGCGTTCGGGCCGCGACCGGCGCCGGAGGCCCAGGTGATCTGGCTGCGGTGGTCCAGCACGATGGTGATGTCCGCGGCGCTGTGCACGAGCGTGCGGAAGTAGGACTCGGTGCGCAGCACCTGCCGGGTCAGCCGGGCGCTGTCACCGGCCCACACCAGGGTGCGCGCGAAGGTGAGCAGGAGCAGCAGGGTGAGGACGCCCGCCTCCACCGGCGCCGGTGCACGGTCCAGGGCCCAGGCACCGAGCAGCAGCAGCACCACGCCGAAGGCCAGGCAGTAGCTGACCACGATGCCGGCCAGCGGCACCGCGGCCGCCGGGGCCTCGCCGACGGCGCTCGGGCCGGGGTCGGCGGCCAGGGCGAGCGTCGCGGCACCCAGCATGACCAGGTAGGTGGTGCTGGTGACGACGTCCAGGACCACCGACGGCATGCCCACGGCGAGCGCGCCGCTGATCATCGCCACGGCGAGGGAGGCGAAGGCCAGCAGCAGCCAGCCGGCGGCCCGCCGCCGCCCGGCGCTCACGCCGGCGAAGGTGACCAGGCCGGCGGCGCACAGGACAGCGCTGACCACGGGGTAGCCCAGCGTCAGCAGTGGGTCGGCTGCCGCATCGGGGGCGCCGGCCGCAGCCGGGACGACGACCCCCATCAGCACGCCGAGGGAGATCAGCGCGATGGTGGCGTCCAGGACCACCTGGGGGCGCACGCGCCCCCCGGTGGAGCGGACCAGCCGGACGCAGAGCAGCACGGTGACCGGGCCGCTGGCCAGCAACGGCAGGTCGGCGAGGCCGGACACGTCGGGGTTCACCCCGACGCCGGCGAGCCCACGGAGGCCGTGCCCCACGCCCAGCAGCCCGGCGACGACGGCGAAGGCGCGCCAGGTCAGCGCCCGTGCCGGCTCCAGCCCGCGGCAGAACCCGACGACCAGCGCGCCCAGCACCCAGGTGGCGACGGCGAGTGCCAGCGGCGCGAGGTGCCCGGTCCAGGCCGGGACGAGGACCTCCACCAGGCCGAGGCCGACCGCCACCGTGGTGAGCAACCCCACCACGACGGCCCGCGGCCAGACGGCCGGGGACGCCGCGCCGGACCCGGTGGGGCCGCGCGGGGCCGGCATCGGGTCGCGCCGTCCCGGCACCGCGGCGGCGGTCACACCCGGCCCGGGACGCCGGGCCACAGCAGGCCGGCTCCCTGCTCGAGCAGCTGCACCAGCCCGGCGAGAGCGACCGGCCGGGCGAGCAGGAAACCCTGCGCGGAGCCGCAGCCGATGGACTCGAGCACGGCGAGCTGGCTGGTCGTCTCCACGCCCTCGGCCACGAGGTCCACGCCGAGCGCGGCGCCGATGCCGACGATCGACTCGCACAGCGCCCGGGTGTAGGCGTCACGGTCGATGCGGGCCAGGAACGTGGGGTCGAGCTTGATCACGTCGACGGGCAGCCGGGCCAGCTCCGGCAGCGAGGAGCACCCGCTGCCGAAGTCGTCCAGGGCCAGGCGCACGCCCATCAGCCGGAGCGCGGCGACGTCGTCGAGCAGGTGGTCACCGGCGTTCAGCAGCGCGGCCTCCGCGACCTCCACGACCAGTCGTTCCGGCGGCAGGCCGCTGGTGGACAGGGCCGCGGCGACGTCCCCGACGAGCGTGCCGGCGGCCAGGTGGTGCGCGGAGACGTTCACCGACAGCCGGACGTCGGCGGCGGACGCGGGCAGGGAGTCCATGGCCTCGGTCGCCTCGGCCAGGACCCACCGCTGGATGTCGACGACCTGCCCGGCACGCTCGGCGAGGGGCAGGAACTCCTCCGGCGGCACGTCCCCGTACAGCGGGTGCCGCCAGCGCACCAGCACCTCCACGGTGGTGATCCGGTGGTCGGCGAGGGAGACGATGGGCTGCCAGGCCAGAGCCAGCTCGCCACGCTCGCGGGCCCCCACCAGATCCCGCCGCAACCGGTCGCGGCGGTCACGGGCGGCACCGAGGGCGGCCCGGTACCGGCGGACGGTGCCCGGACCCGCGGCGCGGGCATCGGCGACGGCCAGCTCCGCCCGGTCCAGGGCCTCCCGCTCGGTCAGCCCGGCGACCAGCGGCACGAGGCCGACGGCGGCGGTCAGGTCGACGATGCCGACGTCGGTGGTCAGCGGCTGCTCGATCACCGACAGGCAGCGGGCCGCCACCCGGTCGGCCTCGGCGCTGGTGCCGTACGCCAGCACGCTGAAGGACTCGGCGCCGAACCTGGCCACGTGGTCCTCCCCGCGCAGCGTGCTGCGCAGGCGTCGGGCGACCTCGACCAGGGCGACGTCGACGATGTCGCCGCCGGCGTGCTCCCGGGACTCGCGCAGGCCCTGCACGTCGAACAGCAGCAGCGCAGCGCCGCCCGCGGGGTCGGTGTCGGGCGCCTGGTCGCCGAGCGCGGCCAGCCGGGTGCCCAGGGCCGCCAGTTGCGCGGCCCGGTTGGGGAGACCGGTGAGCGGGTCGGTGAAGGCGATGGAGCGGAGCTGGTCCTCCCGGTCGAGCCGGGCGGTGACATCGCGGCAGTGCAGCACCAGGGCGCGGACGTCGGCGTCGGACCGCAGGTCGCTGACCCCGGCCTCCAGCACCCGCCAGCTGCCGTGGGCGCCGGGCAGCCGGAAGGTGCGCAGGCCGGTCAGCGCGGCCGCGGCCCCGACGGTCAGCCAGCTGGAGACGGCGACCGCGTCCTCCGGGTGCACCACGTCGGGCAACCGGGCACCCACGAGCCCGGTGCCGGCGGCGAGGGCCGCCTCCTCCAGGGCGGGGGCGGCCCACGTGATGTGCAGGGCGCCGTCGAGGATGAGCACCGCGTCGCTGCTGGAGCGGACCAGCGACCGGAAGTAGGCCTCGCTGTCCCGCAGCCGCGCCGCCACGCTCGACTCGTCGCGAGCGGTGACCGCCCGGTGGACGGCGGTGAGGCAGAGGCAGACCAGCATCGCGACCGCGGCCGTCGTGGTGGGCGAGGCGCCCAGCAGGGCGGAGCCCAGGAACATCAGGGCCGCCACGACCATGACCAGGTGCGGCAGCAGCTGGCCGGCCTGGCCGAGCCGCGCGGCGCCGCGGGAGGGCGCTCGGACCACATCCGGCCGGGCGTCGGTGCGCACGGCGAGGCAGACGAGCACGAGGCCGACGAACTGGGCACCGCGCACGGCCACCAGGAGCGAGGTCGTGTGGCCCTCCTCGGCCACCACCGCCAGTCCGTGCGCCGCTGCCTGCGTGCCGGCGGCCAGCAGCAGGAAGGCGCCGGCGGCCCGCCGGGACCCCGTCGAGGCGGATACCAGGACGAGCAGGGCGGACAGCGCCAGCGCCGTCATGAGGCAGGACAGCTCGATGGCGACGCGGTCGGCGGCCCCGCCGGAGGCCCGGGTCATGACCGGTCCGACGACCAGGACCTGGCCCAGCACCAGGGCGGCGGAGAAGAAGAGCGCGGTCTCGGCGAGCAGGCGGGCCCCGCCCCGGCGCAACTGGGCGCGGGTGAGCAGGCTCAGGACGGCGACGATGGCGATCAGCACGGCCGGCAGCCGCACCAGCACCCGGGTGGGGTCGAACAGGCTGGCGTCGGCACCGGGCGAGAGCAGGAGGGCCGCGGTGTTGGTGGCCACGCCCAGGACCAGGGCCACGGCCATCAGCGTCCAGCCCCGCAGCCGCCGACCGCTGCGCCGGCCGGCGTTCCACAGCAACGCGGCGGTGCCGAGGGCGGTGATCAGCAGCAGCAGGTCGGCCGCCAGCGGGAGGGCACCGCCTGCCGCGCCGGTCAGCACCGGGACGGCCAGCAGCCACCCTCTGGATGCGCCTCGGCGTTCGTGATCCACATCCGGGTTGTCGGCCGGACGGGTGACATACCGAAGGCAGCCCGGGGGTTCCTCACCCGTTCGGGCGAGGGACCCCCGGTGCGGTGGTCAGCCGCAGATCGCGCCCTGGGCGGCCGAGCCCACCAGCTTCGCGTACTTCCCCAGCACGCCCCGGGTGTAGCGCGGGGCCGGCGGGGCCCAGCCCTCCTGGCGACGGGCCAGCTCGGCCTCGTCGACGAGCAGGTCCAGGGTGCGGGCGGCCAGGTCCAGCCGGATCCGGTCGCCGTCACGGACGAAGGCGATCGGACCGCCGTCGGTGGCCTCGGGCGCGACGTGCCCGACGCACAGGCCCGTCGTGCCGCCGGAGAACCGGCCGTCGGTCAGCAGCAGCACGTCCTTGCCCAGGCCGGCGCCCTTGATGGCGCCGGTGACGGCGAGCATCTCGCGCATGCCGGGGCCGCCCT
>JAOPWG010000307.1 GCA_025965775.1 Modestobacter sp.
GCCACGTCCTCGCCGCCGCCGCGGCACAACTTCATCGAGATCCCGCGGATCCGCTCCGAGCGCCCGGCCTTCGAACTGCACTACCCGCACCTGCAGGAGCGGTTGCAGGTCGAGGCGCACGCCGGCAAGCGGCACGAGCCGTACGTCAGCGAGGCCGGGCTCACCAACGGCAAGCGTCAGGGTCCCAACGACCCCGACCCGACCTGACCGGTCCCGCCCGCTCCACCGAACGCCCCGTCGGCCCCTGGCCGGCGGGGCGTTCGGCATGTCGCGGGTGCCTGCGGGCCGTCCGCGGCGGTCCGGCACGATGACCCGGTGACCGACCGTCCCGCCGCACCGCCCGCGCCGTCCCTTCCGTCGGAGGATGCCGACCTGCCCGGGGCGCAGCTCACCGTGACCGGTGCCGACCGGGCCGGCGTCACTGCCGCGCTGTTCGCCGCCCTGGAGACCGTCGGGCCGCGGCTGGTGGAGGTCGTCGACGTCGAGCAGGTGGTGGTGCACGGCCAGCTCACCCTGGGGGTCGTCGTCCGTGAGGTGGCCGACGGGACCCCGCCGGACACGGTCGGCGCGCTGCTGGAGCAGCTGAGCCGGGTGGCGGCCGACGTCTCGGCCGGCACGGGCATGTCGGTCACCGTGGAGGCGTCCGGTCCGACCGCGCCGTCGGTGTCGCACCCGGGCCGACCGCACCACGTGATCGTGCTGGGCCGTCCCCTGCCGCCGGCCGCCGTGGCCGGTGCCGCGCGGGCGATCGCCGCAGTGGGCGGCAACATCGACGCGATCCGGCGGCTGTCGGACTACCCGGTGACCAGCATCGAGCTGACCGTCTCCGGCGCCGGCTCCACCGAGCTGCGCACCGCGCTGGCCACCGTGTCGGCCGCGACCGGCGCCGACGTGGCGGTCGAGCAGGCGGGGCTCGCCCGGCGGACCAAGCGGCTGATCGTGCTGGACGTCGACTCCACGCTGGTGCGCGGTGAGGTGATCGACGAGCTGGCCGCCCGGGCCGGGAGGGCGGCCGAGGTCGCCCGGATCACCGCCGCGGCGATGAACGGGGAGCTGGACTTCGAGCAGTCCCTGCGGGCCCGCGTCGCCGCGCTGGCGGGCCTGCCGGCCACCGTGCTGGACGAGGTGCGCGAGCACCTCGTGCTCACCCCCGGAGCCCGGACGTTGATCCGCACACTGCAGCACTCGGGGTTCCGCTGCGGGATCGTCAGCGGCGGCTTCACCCAGATCACCGATCCGCTGGCGGCCGCCTTGGGCCTGGACTTCGCCGCGGCCAACACGCTGGAGGTGGTCGACGGCAGGCTGACCGGCGGTCTGGTCGGTGAGGTCGTCGACCGGGCCGGCAAGGCCCGGGCGCTCGCCCGGTTCGCTGCCGAGTACGACATCCCGCTGGAGCAGACGGTCGCGGTGGGGGACGGGGCGAACGACCTGGACATGCTCAATGCCGCGGGGTTGGGCATCGCGTTCAACGCCAAGCCGGTGGTGCGCGAGCAGGCTGACACGGCGCTCAACCAGCCCTACCTGGACGCGGTGCTGCAGGTGCTGGGCTTCACCCGCGACGAGGTCCTCGACGCTCTGTGATCTGTCGTCCTCTCGGACTCCTACCGCGGCCAGGAGCCGTCCCCGGCTGCCGTTGAGCCGCGTCCCGGCCGTGCCCGGCTGCCGTTGTCGGGCGCCTGCGCTCAGCCCGGCTGGTACACCTCGCCGACCAGGTCGACGCCGGCGGTGCGCAGCTGCTCCAGGGCTGCGTCGGTGGACGCCTCGGAGACACCGGCGGTGAGGTGCAGCAGCACCCGGGTCATCAGGCCGGCGGCCACGGCGTCCAGCGCGGTCGCCCGCACGCAGTGGTCGGTGGCGATGCCGACGACGTCGACGGCGTCCACGTCGTGCGCCCGGAACCACTCGGCGAGCCCGGTCCCCTCGCTGCTGCCCTCGAAGCCGGAGTAGGCCGCGGCGTACTCGCCCTTGTCGAAGACCGCCTCGATCGGCCCGCGATCCAGGTCGGGGTGCAGCTCCACCCCGCTGGTGCCGACCACGCAGTGCGACGGCCAGGTCTCCAGGAAGTCCGGTTGGGCGGCGAAGTGCCGGCCGGGGTCCACGTGGTGGTCACGGGTGGCCACCACGTGCGCGTAGCCGGCCCCGGCGGCGTGCGCGCTGATCGCCCGGGCGACCGCCGCACCCCCGGCGACGGCCAGGCTACCGCCCTCGCAGAAGTCGTTCTGCACGTCGACCACCAGCAGCGCGCGGCTCATGAGGTCATCCTGCCCGAGGCGTTGACCATCGGTAGCTGGCCGTCCGGCGGGGAGCGAACTCAGGCGGTGACGGTGTCGATGACCGGCTCGCCCCGGGACAGCGACCAGGCCTCGGCCGGGAGGGTCTCGCGGACCCGCCGGTGGTGCTCGGCGGCGACCCGCAGGGCCTCGGCCGGTGACCGCGGGTCCACCACGGCGCCCCCGCGGACCAGGGGCACGAGCAGCTCCCGATCGTGGTCGGCCGGCTGTACCGGAGCGCTGCTGACCACCTCGGCGGTCGCCGTCCCGTGGGCGTCGTGCCGCCGGACTGCGTGCTTGCGGCCACCCACCGACCGCTTGCCCTCGGAGTTCTTGGCGACCGGTACGCCGTCACGCTCGACGAGCTTGTAGACCATGCCCACCGTGGGGGCGCCGGAGCCGGTGACCAGCGAGGTGCCCACGCCGTACCCGTCGACCGGCGCGGCGGCCAGTGCGGCGATCGCGTACTCGTCCAGGTCGCTGGTGACGATGACCTTGGTCGTGAAGGCGCCCAGGGAGTCCAGCAGCTCGCGGGCGCGGGCCGCCTGCACAGTGAGGTCTCCGGAGTCCAGCCGCACCGCACCCAGCGCCGGACCGGCCACCTCCACCGCCGTCCGGATGCCCTGCTCGACGTCGTAGGTGTCGACCAGGAGCGTGGTGTCCACGCCGAGGGTGGCCAGCTGGGCGCGGAAGGCCGCGGCCTCGTCGTCGTGCAGCAGGGTGAAGGCGTGCGCGCTCGTGCCCGTGGTCGGAATGCCGTAGCGGGCGCCGGCGGCCAGGTTCGACGTCGCGGTGAAGCCGACCAGCACCGCGGCGCGGGCTGCGGCGACCGCGGCCTCCTCGTGGGTGCGCCGGGAGCCCATCTCGATGCACGGCCGTCCGCAGGCCGCGCCCACCATGCGGGCACCGGCGGAGGCGATGGCGCTGTCGTGGTTGAGCACCGACAGCGCCAGGGTCTCCAGCAGCACGGCCTGACCGAACGGTGCGCGGACGGTGAGCACCGGTGACCCGGGGAAGTAGAGGTCCCCCTCGGCGTAGCCCTCGATGTCCCCGGTGAACTCGAAGCCGGCCAGGTGGTCCAGCAGCCGGGGGTCGTCGATCCCCTGCGCGCGCAGCGCGTCCAGCTCGGCGTCCCCGAAGCGGAAGTCGGCCAGCGCGTCGAGGAACCGTCCGGTGCCGGCGACCACGCCGTAGCGGCGCCCGTGCGGCAGGCGGCGGGCGAACACCTCGAAGACCGAGTCCCGCCCGGCGGTGCCGTCGGCCAGCGCCGCGGCCAGCATGGTCAGCTCGTACCGATCGGTGAACAGCACGGGGCTGGCCGGCCACGGGCTGGACAGCGAGGGGCTCGGCGGCATGGACCAGCACGATAGGTGGCCGGTCGCTGGAGCGTCCGGGGTGGTCGTCCTAGAGTGGGCGCGTGGCCGGCCCCCTCGCGCCCGAACGCACCCCCGGGACGACGTCGCGGGAAGAGTCTGAGCTCGACCGGCCCTGGGTGACCGTCGTCTGGGACGACCCGGTCAACCTGATGACCTACGTGACGTTCGTCCTGCAGGAGCTCTTCGGCTACGACGAGCCCACCGCCACCGAGCTGATGCTGCAGGTGCACAACGAGGGGAAGGCCATCGTGAGCTCCGGTCCGCGGGAGCGCATGGAACACGACACCAACCGGCTGCACGCCTACGGGCTCTGGGCCACCTTCCAGCGCGACACGTGAGCGAGCTCGCGTGAGGCCCTTCCGCCGCCGCGGCGACCAGGTCATCGCCCGGCTCGTCGACGCCGAGGCCAGCATCGTGGGCCTGCTGCTGGACCAGCTCGAGCAGCTGCTCACCGCCGACCCGGACGACGCCAGGGGCGACCCCGTGCTGGACCGGCTGCTCCCCTCCGGCCACGAGGACGTCGACGTGGCCGCCGAGTACCGCGGACTGACCGAGCCCGCCCTGCGCGAGGGCAAGGCCGACGACCTCGCCATGGTCCGGGCCACCCTCCCGCCGCAGGGTGGCGAGGTCCGGTTGGACGCCGACCAGGCGCGGGCGTGGCTGCGCACCACCAACGACCTGCGGCTGGCGCTGGGCACCCGGCTCGGCGTCACCGCCGACACCGAGCCACCCGAGGACCCGGCGGGGGAGGAGGGTTCCCAGCTGACCGTCTACTACTGGCTCACCGCCGTGCAGGGGTCGCTCGTCGACGCGCTCGCCGCCGGTCGCGACGGCCGAAGGTGAGCACGACCAGCGTGGCGATCAGCAGGTCGGCGACGAAGAACACGTAGACCAGGCTGGGCACGGCCAGCCCCTTGACCAGCCCGCCGATGCAGGACAGCAGGGCGATGCCCGACAGGGTCAGCAGCAGCAGGAGGGACAGCAGCCGTCCGGTGACGAGCAGGCCGAACTCGATCCGGTCGGCACGTGCGTGGATGCTGGACCGGCCGGTGCGCCGCAACAAGCCACCGGCGCCCACGGCGAGGGCCGGCAGGGGCAGCACCAGCACGCCGGCGATCATGAGCACCTCGAGGATCACGGGGCGCGACGTTATCTCCTGGCCACCGGTCGGACACACTCCGTTCCCGTCGTGACCGGCCGCCCCGCCCCGTCCGGTGGTGCCCGGACGGGGCGGCCGGGGACCACCGGCACGCCGCGCCTAGACTGGGACCGTGCTGCGCATCGATCGCGCGACCTACGACGCCATCGTGGCCCACGCCCGGGACGACCACCCGGACGAGGCCTGTGGTGTCGTCGCCGGGCCCGAGGGCAGTGACCGGCCCGAGCGGTTCATCCCGATGCTCAACGCGGCGCGGTCACCGACGTTCTACGAGTTCGACAGCGCCGACCTGCTGAAGCTCTACCGCGAGATGGACGACCGGGACGAGGTGCCGGTGGTCATCTACCACTCGCACACGGCCACCGAGGCCCGTCCCTCGCGCACGGACATCAGCTACGCCTCCGAACCCGAGGCGCACTACGTGCTGGTCTCCACCCGCGAGCACGGCCCGCAGACCGGGCGGGCCGGGGACGACGTCGAGTTCCGCAGCTTCCGCATCGTCGACGGTGAGGTGAGCGAGGAGGACGTCGAGGTCGTCGAGTCCTACCTGTTCGGCCACTCGCCGACGACCGTCGTCTACGACTGAGACCTCCCGC
>JAOPWG010000391.1 GCA_025965775.1 Modestobacter sp.
CGGCTGCTGGCCGCCGGCGTGCCGGTGTGGCGGGCGGTCGGCGCCGCGCTCGCCGGGCGCCCGGTCACCGCGCACCTCTCCTACGACGACGCGCCGTTCGGGGTGGGCTACCTCGTCGCCGAATGGCGGACGACGTGACCGGCGGGTCCGCGGCGCCCGCGCCGCCGGTGGTCGCCGTCGTCGGTCCCACCGCCACCGGGAAGACCGCGCTGGCCGTGGCGCTGGCCCAGCGGCTGGGTGGCGAGGTGGTCAACGCCGACTCGATGCAGCTCTACCGCGGGATGGACATCGGGACGGCGAAGCCCGGCCCCGCCGAGCGCGAGGGCGTGCCGCACCACCTGCTGGACCTGTGGCCCGTGCGGGAACCGGCGTCGGTGGTGGAGTACCGGCAGCAGGCCCGCGAGCGGATCGACCGGCTCCGCGCGGCGGGCGTCGTCCCGCTGCTGGTGGGTGGCTCGGGTCTGTACCTCCGTGCCGTCCTCGACGAACTGGATTTCCCCGGCACCGACCCGGTGCTGCGCGCCCGGCTGGCCGACGAACTCGCCGCCGGTGGAGCGCAGGCGCTGCACACGCGCCTGGCCACCGTCGACCCCGCCGCCGCGGCGGCGATCCTGCCCAGCAACGGCCGGCGACTGGTGCGCGCCCTGGAGGTCATCGAGCTCACCGGCCGGCCGTTCACCGCCCAGCTGCCGACCCCGACGCCGCACTACCCCGCGCTCACCGTCGGCCTGGACCGGGCCGTCGACGAGCTGGACCGGCGGATCGCCGAGCGGGTGGACCGGATGTGGGCCGCGGGGTTCGTCGCCGAGGTCGAGGCGCTGACCGCCGACGGACTGCGCGAGGGGCCGACCGCTTCCCGGGCACTGGGCTATGCGCAGGTGCTGCAGCAGTTCGACGGGGCGCTCTCGGCCGAGGAAGCGCGTGAGCGGACCGTGACCGCCACCCGGCGCTTCGTCCGGCGGCAGCGCTCCTGGTTCCGCCGCGACGACGCCACCATCTGGTTCGACGCGGCCCGCCCCGACCTGCCCGACCGGGTGCTCGACCTGCTGGCCGGGATGCGCGGCGACCGTACGATCGGGGCGTGATCGAGAGCGCGGGTCCCCGGGTGCTGCAGGGACACGGCACGGAGAACGACTTCGTCGTCCTGCCCGACCCCGACGGCTCGGTGTGGCCGGAGCACCGCCTGGACGCCTCGCTGGTCCGCCGTCTGTGCGACCGGCGCGCCGGGCTGGGTGGGGACGGCGTCCTGCGGGTGGTGCCCAGCGCGCTGGTGCCCGACGCGGCCGCGGTGCTCGGTGAGGCCCTGCCGCAGTGCACGTGGTTCATGGACCACCGCAACGCCGATGGCTCGTCCGCGGAGATGTGCGGCAACGGGATCCGGCTGTTCCTGCACGTGCTGCTCGCCGAAGGCCTGTTGGACCGGGCGGCCGCCGAGGCCGGTGTCCTGGTCGGTACCCGCGGCGGCCCGCGCCGGGTCGGGGCCCGCCCCGAGGGTGGGTACTGGGTGGACATGGGCCCGGCCCGTCCGCTGGGCACCGGGGAGACCGTGCTCGGCGGCCGGCGGATGTCCGGTGTGGGCATCTCCATGGGCAACCCGCACCTGGTCTGCCTGGTCCAGGACGACGTCGAGAGCCTCGACCTGACCGCACTCCCACAGGTCGACCCGGCGATGTTCCCCGAGGGGGTCAACGTCGAGGTGGTCAACGTGCTGACCACCGATGGCATGGCCGGCGCCGACGCGCACGTCCGCATGCGGGTCCACGAGCGGGGCGTGGGGGAGACCCGCTCCTGTGGCACCGGCGCCTGCGCGGTCGCCTCCGCCGCGCTGACCGCCGCCGGCCGGACGACCGGGACCGTGGTGGTCGACGTCCCCGGCGGCCGGCTCTCGATCGATGTCGACGACCGGACGACGGTGCTCAGCGGGCCGGCCGTCGTCATCGCCGCGGGCGCGCTCACCCCGGAGTGGCTGGCCGGCTGACCGCGGCGGCCCGGGCCTACCCGCCGGGCCGGGGCGCGACCGGGTCGGCGTCGGGCACCCGGCCGCCGTCCCACTCGTCGGGCAGTTCGCGCATGCCCCGCAGCGGGGACAGCAGCACGGGGACGGCGGCGAGGCACGCGCCGGACACGGCGATCCACAGCGCCGGTACCACCCCCAGCCAGGTGCCGACCACGCCGCCGAGGAACCCGCCGACCGGCATCGTGCCGAAGACGATGAAGCGGACCGAGGCGTTCATCCGGCCCAGCAGGCCCGGCGGGCACAAGCGCTGCCGGAAGCTCACCTGGGTGACGTTGTAGACGATCACCGCGAAGCTCTCGAGGAACCAGCCGCCCAGCAGCAGCGGCACCGGCGCCCCGAGCGAAGCGAGCGGCACGGTCACGCCGGCGGTGGCCGACGCCAGGGCGGCGAGCGGGATGGTCCGGCCCTCGCCCACCACCCGGGCGATCCGGGCGGCCGTCACCGCGCCGAGGAGGCCGCCGACCGCGCCGGCTGAGAAGACCAGACCGACGACGGACTCGGACAGGCCGAGCTCGCGGACGGCATAGAGGACGAGAAGGGCGCCGGTGAACGAGCCGGCCAGGTTGGCCAGGCCGGTGCAGGCCACCATCCGGCGCAGCAGCGGATGGTGGACCACGAAGGACAGGCCCTCGGCGATCTCGGTCCGCAGCGGGCGGCGGGCCGCCCGGTCCGGCACGACGTCGGGCGTGCCGATGCGGCCGATGAACAGCGCCGACAGCACGAAGGAGACCGCGTCGACCGCGATGAGCGCCGGCGCACCGAGCACCCGGATCAGCACACCCGTGATGCCGGGACCGGCCACCTGGGCAACGGCCCGGCTGGCTTCCAGCTTCGAGTTCCCGTCCACGATCTGAGCGCGCTCGACGAGCGAGGGCAGGTAGCTCTGGTGCCCGACGTCGAAGAAGACCGTGGCGGTACCGGCCACCAGGGCCACGACGTAGAGCTGCCCGAGGGTCAGCACGTCGAGCGCAGTCGCGACCGGCAGCGAGCCGATGGCCACCGCCCGCACCAGGTCGCCGGTGACGAGCACCCGCTTGCGGCGCCAGCGGTCGACCCAGGCGCCGGCCGGGAGGCCCACGACCAGGAAGGCCAGGGTCGACAGCGACGTCAGCACACCCATCTGGAAGGCGTTCGCGTCCAGCAGGGTGACGGCCAGCAGCGGCAACGCCACCAGGGTCACCTGACTGCCGATCTGGCTGACGGTCTCGGCTGCCCACAGCTGCCGGAAGTCGCGGTGCCGCCAGAGGCTGCGCGGAGAGGTCACGCGGGGCAGCCTGGGCTTCGCGATTGGGGAATGTCAATCACTGCTGGGTGTGTCCGTTCTAGGCTGCGGCGGATGACCGGGGAACAGCCGGGCGACGGCCCGCGGATCGTCGGTGCCCGCCGTCCGGCGACCGACGCGGAGGCCCGGGCGCTGGCCTCGACGGTGCGGCTGCGGATCCTGCGGGTGTGCCTGGACGAGGCATTGACCAACAAGGAGATCGCCGCGCGGCTGGGCCGCAACCCCGCCACAGTCCTGCACCACGTGCGGACGCTGGTGGACACCGGGTTCCTGGCCCCGGGTGAGGACCGTCGTGGTCCCCGCGGCGCACGGGAGGTGCCGTACCGGGCGACCGGGAAGAGCTGGCTGATGGACCTCGACGACCGGCCGGCGCCCTCCCGGGACCCGCTGCTGGCCGCCTTCCTCGAGGAGGTCGCCGGGGTGGGGGAGGAACGGCTGTCCAGCAGCCGGCTGGGCCTGCGGCTCTCGCCGGGTGAGCTGGCCGAGTTCCGGGACCGGGTGCAGGCGCTGCTGGACGAGTTCGCCCGCCGGCCGGCCGATCCGGACGGCGAGAAGTGGTCGGTCTACATCGGGATGCACCCGGACCTCTGAGGTGTTGTACCCCTCGATGACGACAACTCAGATGCCCCTGTCGCAGGGGCGTGCCACGCTGGAGACGATGACGACAGCCCAGAACCGCGCACTCCTGGACGACGCAGCCGCGCGAGCCGACGAGGCCGCGCGCTCTGCCCCCCGGTCGCAGGAGTCCTCCGACCATCCCGGCGCCGGCCGTCCGGCGCCCGACGGGCGCTGGGACGCCCCCGACGAGACCACCGGGTCCTACGCCCTGGAGGAGCGCGGTGCGCTGCGCCGCGTCGCCGGGCTGTCCACCGAGCTCACCGACGTCACCGAGGTCGAGTACCGGCAGCTGCGTCTCGAGCGCGTCGTGCTGGTCGGGGTCTGGACCGAGGGCACGGCGGTGGATGCGCAGCGCTCGTTGGCCGAGCTGGCCGCGCTGGCCGAGACGGCCGGCTCGGAGGTCCTCGAAGCGCTGGTGCAGCGCCGGGACAAGCCCGACGCGGCCACCTATGTGGGCTCGGGCAAGGCCAACGAGATCCGCGACATCGTCGCGGCCACCGGTGCCGACACCGTTGTCTGCGACGGTGAGCTCACCCCCGGCCAGCTCAACCAGCTGGAGAAGGTGCTCAAGGTCAAGGTGGTCGACCGGACCGCGCTGATCCTGGACATCTTCGCCCAGCACGCCACCAGCCGGGAGGGCAAGGCCCAGGTCGAGCTCGCCCAGATGCAGTACATGCTGCCGCGGTTGCGCGGTTGGGGTGAGTCGATGAGCCGGCAGGCTGGTGGCCGGGTCGCCGGCGGTGGCGGCATCGGCACCCGTGGTCCCGGTGAGACCAAGATCGAGACCGACCGCCGCCGGATCCGGTCGCGGGTGAGCAAGCTGCGCCGGGAGATCGCCGGCATGGCGACCGCCCGGGCGACCCAGCGCTCGTCGCGGGACCGCAACGCGGTGCCCAGCGTGGCGATCGCCGGGTACACCAACGCCGGGAAGTCCAGCCTGCTCAACCGGCTGACCGACGCCGGGGTGCTGGTTCAGGACGCGCTGTTCGCCACGCTGGACCCGACGGTCCGCCGGGCGGAGACCCCGGAGGGCCGGGAGTACACGATGACCGACACCGTCGGCTTCGTTCGCCACCTGCCCCACCAGCTGGTCGACGCCTTCCGGTCCACGCTGGAGGA
>JAOPWG010000425.1 GCA_025965775.1 Modestobacter sp.
GCGCCGCGGCCGCCGCGGCGCCGGGCCGGCCGCCGACGGCCGACCACAGCGACTTCGCGTAGCCGTCGCGGACCGCCGGCCAGCCGTCGTACATCCGGCAGGCGGCCAGCGTGGACCCGTCCACGACCACCCCACGGCCACCCGAGCGCTTGACCGCGCGCAGCAGGGCGACGTCCTCGATCACCTGCCCGCGGACGGCGGCGTGCCCGCCGGCTCTGTCGTAGGCCGCCCGGCGGACCACCAGGAACTGGCCGTTGGCCGCGGCCAGCGACGGCCGCGGGGACCGCTCGGCCAGCCGCAGCGGCAGCAGGGTGGTCCACAGCCACTGCTGCAGGGGCTGCACCAGGCGCTCGGCCGCACTGCCGGTCAGCTGCCGGGGCCACGGGGAGACCAGGTCCAGGTCGTGCGCCCGGAGCAGGGCGACGGCCGATGCCAGGGCGTCGGGCATCAGGCGCACGTCGGCGTCGAGGAAGACCAGCACCTCGGCGTCCCCCGCTGCGGCCGAGCCCTGCGCGCAGGCCGACGGCTTGCCCAGCCAGCCCGGGGCCGGGGGCGGGGCGCGCAGCAGCTGCACCCGGGGGTCGGCGACCGCGGCGACCAGCTCGGGCGTGCCGTCGGTGGAGCCGTCGTCGACCACTACCACGCGCAGGTCGGGGACCCCCCACTGGTCGAGCACCGCGGTCAGGCAGTCGAGGACGTGGGCAGCTTCGTCGCGGACCGGCAGGACGACGGCCACCCGGCCGGTCACCGGCGGGGCCGGAACGGCGGGCCGCCGCAGCAGCCAGGTGTTCACCGCGGCGTGCAGGGCGCCGGCGACCGACAGGCCGGCGCACACCCGCAGCAGTGCCCGCCACCACCTCATCGGGCGGCGGACCGGCGGCGCAGGGAGCGGGCGAGGGCGACCAGGACCGGCAGGGACAGCGCCGTGCCCCAGGCCGCGGAGCCCGGCAGGCCGAGCCAGCCGGCGTGGGCGAGCGCGCCACCCAGCGTCATCCACCCCAGGACCAGCAGCGGCGGCCCGTCGCCGGTCGCCGGGGCCGGGGGGGCCGCTGTCCGGGCGACGAGCAGGCCGATCAGGGACATCAGCACCAGCCCGGCCAGCAGCCAGCCCGCGAGGTTGGTCAGCGGCACGGTGTCGATGCCGGGCAGCCCGGGCGAGGGGGACGCCCACCGCCAGTACCCGGCCTGCACCATCTGCGGGTCCAGGACGACGTCCCAGGCGGCGAAGAGGTAGGTGGCAACGAGCACCCGCAGCGCCGGGCGGCGGTGGGGCCGGACCCCGGCGGTGAGCCGGACGGCCAGCACCCAGCTCGGCCAGGCCATCATCAGCCAGGCCAGCGGCACCAGGAACGGCACGCCGAGGACGGTCGGCCCCAGGGCGTCGCTGTAGGAGTACCCGCCGTAGGGGAAGCCGGTGGAGAGCCCGAGGGCCTCGGCGAGCACGGCGAGCAGGGGGACCCCGACCAGCACGCCCAGCCCGGCGCGCCGGCCCCGGCTGACCGCGGCGGAGGAGACCGAGACACCGGCGCCCAACAGCACGATCGACCAGCTCACCGCGTCCCGCGCCGCACCATCGGTCAGGGGGTAGGCGATCGCGGTGAGGACCAGGGCGACCGCGAGCACCCAGGGCAGCCCGCGCGCCGGCGGTGGCCTGGTCACGACGGCCGCTGCCGCCACGCTGGTCACCGGCGGCGGACTGCGCGCAGCCGCCGGCCCAGTCCGGCCCGGGCGCGGGCGGCCGGTCGCCGGTCGGCCAGCACCACGCGGGCGGCGGTGCGGCCGGCGTTGCCCGAGACGCCACCGCCGGGGTGCGTGGATGCGCCGGTCAGGTAGAGCCCGGCCAGGCCCGGCACCCGGTGGCCGGACAGCGCGGGCGTGGGCCGGAAGGCGAACATGCTGGCCAGGCCCATCTCCACGTGCATGACGTTGCCACGGGGCAGGGACAGTTCACGCTCCAGCGCCAGGGGCGTCTGGATGTACAGCCGCTGTACCGAGCCGGCGAAGCCGGGGGCGTACCGGTCGACGGCGGCGATGAGCTGCCGGGCCGCCGGTTCGGCGATCTCGTCCCAGTCGCTCCCGTCGGCCAGGGCGTACGGGTACCACTGCCCCCAGACGGTGACCACGTGCTGCCCGGCCGGGGCCAGCGTCGGGTCGCTCGCGCTGAAGGACATCGCCAGCGGCACCGGCTCACGGGGCAGCTCACCGGCCAGCCAGTCGCCGTGCGCGCGGGCCAGCTGGGCCCGGTCCGTGCACAGCAGTTGCAGTCCCTGTAGCGCCTGGTCGCCCTCCGCGCCGGGATAGGCGGGCAGCGCGTCGGTCAACGCCCGCACGACCAGACCGAATCCGTTGCCCACCGGCGGGTCCGCGTCGGCCAGCGCGGGAGGCGCGTCGTCCCCGGCCAGCGCCCGGGTGGCCAGCACGTGGCAGGCGGCCACCACCACCGGTGCGGTGACCCGGCGGCCGGAGACCGTCTCGACGCCGGTGACCCGGCGGGCGTGCGGGGGGCCCACCACCAGCAGCCGGGCCGCCCCGTCGCCCAGGGCCACCCGGCCGCCGTCGGCGGCCAGCCGCGCGGCCAGGGCCGCGG